>JAQULD010000142.1 GCA_028719045.1 Candidatus Omnitrophota bacterium
TTCTGCGGCCCGTCCGTCCAGGAAACAAAATAGGGAAGCATAAGGATACGGTAAGGTTTCTTGTTGTCCGCGATGTACTTATGCGCCCGGAAAGTAAACTCTATGTCTTCGCAGGTAAATTCCGAAGCATAACCTCCCAGTTCATACAAAACATCCCTGCGCCAGACGCCGAATCCTCCGGCAACGATCGGCATGGCATTAAACCGGCTCCAGCCGACGCGGCTGCCGAAAAAAGAACGGATATATTCCAGGTGCTGGTAAGCTATGAGCGGCTGATAGGAGAATTTCTTCTCGACTATTATTCCGTCCCTTACTTTGAAGCCGTTGGAAAGGCTAAAGTAACTTCCGATCCCCACTATCCTTTGAGGGTCCTTATTTACCTCTGCCATTACCTTCAGGAGGGCATCCTGCTCCACGACCGAGTCCGCGTCCAGAACGCAGACATAATCATATTTCGCAATATTTAAGCCGGCGTTTACCGCCCCGGCTTTCTTTTGGCCCCTGCCTTTGCGGATCACCGTAACATTGGGATTGACCTGGCTTTTTAATATGTCAAATACCTTTCCGTCCTTATAGTGGCGGATGTAGATCATCTCCGCGGGCTTGAAGTCTAAGAATTTGTTTAATTCGTTAAAGGTCCCATCCGTAGAGCCGTCATCGACGATGATCAGTTCAAACTTCGGGTAATTAAGATTAAGCGCTGATTTAACCGCGTCGGCTATCCAGAGCTCTTCGTTATGCGCGGGGATAATAATGCTTACTGGGATATCAAAGGTAGTAAAATAATTCAGGGGATAATCCTCCTCCTCTTTTTTCATCACCCATTTCTTGCTTTCGATGAAACCCACGATCCCCAAAAAGAGATAATAGGAGATCAGCAGCAAAAAATATCCGAGGAAGATCACAAAAACCGTATAGGTAAATCCTGCCAAAAATAAATTATTCATTTTCTTTTATCAAACCTTGGCTTTTTTCCAGTAAATGCTGGCCAAAAGCGCCGTCGATGCTCTTTATCTTCTCGATCATATCCATTCGCTCTTGAGGCCCCAGCCCTAAAACAGCCGATTCAATGCTGTAATGAGCCCCTGATCCTATCAAGACAGCTATCAGCTTCATCTGATGCGGGCCGCCCGGAGGATTATCTTTCAGCGAGCCACAGATCAGTTTTTCGATCAATCCTCCGGTAGCCAGGACCTCAATTGCCTTTCTTTTGGCCAAGCTATCGTCACCGGTCAGCATTTTCTCCAGATACGGCAGCGCAGCTTCGGCGTTTATCGTCAGGATGTCCCCGGCCGCCTCAACTACGTTCAAGGAATTATCGCTCAAAAGGGGCGCTATGTATCCTACGCAATTTTCTCCCATTGCCTCCCCTAACCCCCTGGCTGCCTGGACCCGGACAAACCACGACTCATCTTTCAGGCTTTTGATCAATACCTCCTCGGCTTCCTTGCCCCCGATGTTTCCCAGGCATTCGCAGGCAGCAGCGCGCACACTGTGGTCATAATGCTGGCTTAAAGTTTTTATTTTCTGGATATACTTGACGGGTTTGAAGCGCGAAAGGATCTTTAGCGCCCAATAACAGAGCTCCGGCTCACGGTCATCGGTAAGTTTGATGACCCGGTCTGCCGCCGAAGGCGGGAAAAACTCGATGATAGAGGCGACTTTTTGTCTCCTTAAAGTATTTTTCCTGAGGAAGGCCAGCAAGATCCTTAAGGATAAGTCTGTCCTTAGCCGGCCTAAGGCCAGAAGAGAAAAATAAGAAATGTCGGGGTCATTGTCAAAAAGCCCTTTTTCAAGGGCAACCAGGGCGCTGGGAGCCCCGGCAAACCCCAAAGCCAGCATTGCTTCAATACGCTGCCATTTGTTCCTGCTTTTTTTGGCGATCCGCTCGATCTGGATTATATTCTCCTGGGTGATGAAAGATTTCCTGATCTCCTCCTGCTCATTTTCGTTAAAAAATATAATCCATCTGAAACGGTTGCTCATCACATCGATAAATTGTTTGAAGGTCAATTTTCCTTCCCCGGAAAAAAAGACGGATTTTTCTTTCGTTTTCAGCAATATTTCATAAATATTATTCTTTACATTCAACAGCCTGTTGCGCCGCCTGCGGAACGAAAGCTCCTGGACAAAAATATAGATCACTACGGACAAAACCAAAAGCGCAAGAAGTATCAATAATATCTTATCGATCTTCCACACTAACTCAGGATAATAACTATACATAGGCAGTCTCAGAATTTAAAAGCAAGCCCGTACATTAAATTCCTTTTCAGGAATCTCGGCCTTTCCGTTCCGTAAGAATATCCGATGCGCGCCGAAGCCCACTTGGTGATGTTAAAAGTAAAACCGCTGAAAATAATATACCCCATTTCGTCTTGCGGCCGTAAGCCGACAATATCATAAAGCCACTGCCCGTATGCCCCCCCAAACCACCAATTCACGTATTTATTGGCCGCGATATTCAATTTCATCGAGCCCATGCTGCCTGTGCCGCGGGCCTGGATGACCGAGGCGGCATAATTAGCGCTGATATAGCTGTCGCCAAAATAATATATCAGGCCCGGATATATCAGATTGGTATCTCCGGTCGGATATGCCCGGAAATTATAGCCCAATTGCCAGTAAAGATTTTTACGGAGTTTACGGGAATATTCGATAGTATCCTGGAGGCGGTAAGTAAAGGTCCTGTCCCAGGCAAAACCGGTCTCAAGGTGCAGGTAGGAGTCTTTCATGGTAAAATAGGCGCCGAAATTAGCAGTATAATCGCGGTCCTGAAAACGCCTGAACTGGGAAACCGAGAAATAGCCTCTTAACTTGCCCTTGGCAACTCCGGCCATATTCGTTACTTCTTTCCAGCTGCCTTTTCTTGAACCCTGGACTACGTTGCTGAACTCGTAATAGGAATCGGTAAAGACCTCCACCTTCTCCTCCTCCGGGATCTTTTCCGGAATGGGAGGCGGGATCCTCGTAAGAATCCTTGCTGTGTCGCCTTCCTGGCCGGCGTAGACGGTGGCAAAAAGGATAAAACAGGGCAGAATAACGAGAAGGTTTTTAAAAGCCGACTTTTTTAAAATAGGCTACTCCTTATATTTTTCCGCCAGATTTATTGCGTCCGTTATGTTGACTACCTGCTCCTTTAAATTCTCGGTCTTCAGGATAAAACCCGAGGCATTAAGCCTGTTGGCCCTCCTGAACCGCTCTTCGCTGGAAAAAGCGGTGATCATAAATACCGGAATAAGCTTATCTGTTTCGCGGATCTTTTCCAATACCGATAGGCCGTCCATGCCGGGCATCATTATATCTAAAAGGAGGGCGTTTGGACTTTCCTTGGAAAATTTTTGCAGCGCTTCCTCCCCGGTAGAGGCGGTGATCACCTGGTAGTTATTGGCCATAAGCCTGAGCTTCATAACTTCCAGAAAATCTATTTCATCGTCTGCAATAAGGATTTTTTTCTTTATATCCATTTATTGCCTTTCTCGAATAATATAAACGTATTATAAAGCTGAATATGGGGATTATCAAGATTAATTAACCGAAGGTAAAAGCATAAACGGAGATTCCGTCATCCTGGAACTCTAAACGCAGCAAATGAGATTCGACCTTGCCTTTTAAATCAATAAGACCGTATAAGCGTTCTGTATCAAGGACAATCTGGCCGTCTTTGACATCAGCCCCTGCAGCCAGGTCATCCACAGGCCTGCCGTCTATGAACAGTTTGATCCGGTCGCCTTTAGCATTAGGCCTGATCACAAGGAAAACTTTATCTGCCCGGAAATTAAGTTCCAGGCCAGA
>JAQULD010000143.1 GCA_028719045.1 Candidatus Omnitrophota bacterium
CGGATGAATCCTTCCGTCAGAGATCAGCTTTTCCAGGCTCAAACGCGCTACTTCCCTGCGCACGGTATCAAAACACGACAAGGTAACCGCTTCAGGGGTATCGTCGATTATCACGTCAACTCCCGTAGCCATTTCAAACGCGCGGATATTCCTGCCTTCCCTTCCGATAACCCTGCCTTTCATCTCGTCATTGGGCAGAGTCACCACGCTAACCGTGGACTCTACTGCGTGGTCAGCGGCGCATCTCTGGATAGCCAGGCTCAGGATTTCCCTGGCCTTTTTATCCGAGAGATTACGTAAATCCTCTTCCGATTTCTTGATCAGCACCGCTTTTTCCATGTTTAATTCGTCGTTTAAGCGGTTAAGCAAAATCTGTCTTGCCTCTTCTACCGAAAGCGAAGATATCTTCTGCAGCCTTTCTTTTTCTTCCGCGATCAAGGAATGCAGCTGGTTTTCTTTTGCCTTGAGGGCGTCTTCCTGCTTCTTTATATTCTCGCCCCTCTGTTCGATCTCTTTTTCTTTTTTCTCAAGAAGATCGAGCCTGCGGTCGATATTTTCTTCCTTCTGCGTCAGCCTCTTTTCTAAATTGGATATCTCCTGGCGCCTGTCCTTTGTTTCTTTTTCAAAATCCTGGCGCATCCTGTATAAAAGATCTTTCGCCTCCAGTTCAGCGCCGCGGTGCCTGTCTTCAACTTCTTTTTTCGCCTGATCCAGTATAAGTTTAACCCTGGCTTCCGCGTCCTGCACCCTTTTCTCAGCGATATACCTCCTGAAAAAATAGCCCGCAGACACCAGAATTATCCCGCCTACGATAGATAGAATGATATTCAACATGGGTTTTATTCAACCTCCTTTGACAACGGGTTGTAGGGCCAAATTCACGCAAATAGCTCTGTGCAAAGCCTGACCAAAAGAGTTATGCGCTAATCTGATTAAGCAAAGATGATTTGATCGACGTTTATATCGGTCGCAGTGACGGGTACTTCCGGCAGGATCTGAAAATCAAATGCCATGCCTATTGAAGCGGTTGTCTTGGGAACGGTGGTTAAGAAGCGGTCGTAATAGCCTTTTCCGCGGCCCAGGCGATTTCCTTTTTTGTCAAAAGCGAGGCCCGGCACGATCACCGCGCCTAAATCGTCTAAACCGACATGTTTCTTTATAACAGGCTCCCAAACTCCGTAGGGGCCTTTTTGAAGTTTTGCATGGTTATCCAGCATGCAGGCTATTATCGTTCTATTCCAGCAAACAGGTACTAAAATATTTTTGCCTAAATTTTGCGCTTCTTTAATCATTTCCCTCGTGTCAACCTCGTCATTCAGCGGGATATAAAACATCACCGTCTTTGCTTTTTGAAAAACCCTAATCCTGAAAAGCTTTTCTTTTATTATTCGGCTTTTTCTGTTTCGGTCTTCCTCCTTCTGAATTTTTAGCTTAAATAAAATTTTATTACGAATCAGCTGTTTTGTCAATTGCGCATCTTGTTCTTTCTCTAACCTGTTAATTTCCTTAAGCATAAGGCTCTATTTTAAAACCAGTTTGTGCGGCTTTTGCGATTTTTTGAAGTCCTTCGGCGCCATAATCTTCTTCAACTCGCCAGCCTTATTCTTTTTCTGGAGTTCGTTATAGATAAGCACCCAGGCGCAATCTTTCTGGCTATCCGCCTCGCACTTGCCTTTGTTCACTCCGCCGCATGGGCCGTTAAGCAGCCCTTTGGGACAAAGGGTGACCGGGCATATCCCCGCAGTGAGCCCTAAAACGCACTCTCCGCATAGCGAACACTTTTCGTAAAAATTCCCTTTTGCGTCCACCACCGCGCCGAATAAACTATTACAGGCGGGAAACACAGAAAGGCCAAACCTTTCGTTTTCTTTCGCAGACTGCACCCCCAGGCCGCAGGCAAGGACCAGTACGGAATCGGCCTCGCGCAGAGCTTTCATATTCCTGGCGAATTCGCCTTTTATTTGCGCAGCCACGCAGGGAGCATCGGGTATACAGCTGCCGACAACTTGTTTTCCGTGGCTTTCCAGCTCTTGCTGCATCTTCGCGAGCTCGTCTTTTCCCCCGGTTTTACAGGTCGTAGCGCATTCGCCGCAGCCTACTAAAAACACCTTATTGCTGCCTTTTAATAAATCTAAAATCTCGCTTAATTGTTTGTGTTCGGTGACAATCATACTTTTCTCCTAATATAGGATTTTATCACGGTTTAACCTGAGGGACAAGCAAAATATGGGGTGATTAAAAGAAATAGGCCGGAAAAACGCTCTAAAATGCGGGTATAAATAAAAATCCCCGCATTGTGCCGTTAGACATGATGGACAGAACCGCTTTGGTTCTACGTGGGTGCCTCCCTTCAATGCCAAGGCAGAGAAGGAGTGTCGGCTCCCATTGAATTGGTGTTGGTTCACTAATCATCAAGTTATCTAACGCGCACCGCAGGGATATTTTAAAGAACCTTTTCTCTCTTAAATAAGTATATCACACTGTATTACATTAGTCAAGGATACCGGGGAGCCAGACTATCTTAACTTAATGCCGAACTTCTCGGCAAGCGCCTGTTGGGCCGCGGAATGGAAAGGGGTTATTTCTGTTTCGGTTAAGGTGCGGTCTTGCGAACGGTAAAGACAGGAAATGGTCAAACCTTTGAAACCGTCTGGTATCTGTTTTCCCTTGTAACAATCTATGACTTCCGCCGCGCGGAGCAAAGGCCCCGCTGTCTCCCGGACAACCTCAAGAAGTCTTTGTACCGGGATATCGTCTTTTAAAACCACGCTTATATCCCTGGATATCGCGGGATATAAAGGAAGAGGAGTGAATTTCTTCTTCAGGACCGCGCAAGATAAGATCTTATCCACGGCTATTTCAGCCGCGAATACGTCCTTATTTTTAATATCCAGCTTCTCCAAAGCCTCGCGCTTTAGCTTAAGCATAATCCCCGCCTTCTCTTTTCGCAGGATTATCTCTATCCTTCCCGGATCACCGGTTAAACTGAAACTATAATCTTTTACGCCCAGGCGGGAAAAAAGCTCCTCCAATACGCCTTTCAAATGCAGGAACCCCATTTTTTCTTTTGCCCTGCCCTGCTCCAGCCACAAAGATCTTGTCCCGCTCAAGGCTATCGCCAGGGCCCATTCTTCATTAATTCTGCCTTCTCGCAAAGAAAAAACTTTGGCCATTTCAAAAACGCTGACGTATTCCTGTTTCTGGTTCAGGTTGCTGGAAATACACCTGCTCAGGCTAGGCACAAGCGTGGTCCTTAAAACCGATTGCTCCTGGCTTAAAGGATTTAATACCTCGATCGGCCTAGAGCCGGCCGCGGTAAAATCCGCTAAAGACTGCTCATCGACCAGGCTTAAGGTAACCGTTTCGTTTAACCCAAGGCCTGTAAGTATGTTTTTAATTAAACCTGCCGCTTCCCTGCTGCCATCTTCTTTTATTTGCGGGGCAACCGCAGGCAGGCTCTTTTCGATATTTTCATAGCCGAAAATCCGCGCCACCTCTTCTGAAAGGTCCATATCTATATTTATATCCTGGCGAAAAGACGGCGCTTGCACCGCAAGGATCCCTTTATTTTTTTGCTTCGTCTTAAACCCAAGGCTGTCCAATATTTTTTTTATTTGCGGAGCTTCTATATCCGTTCCCAGGACCTTATTGAGGCGGGTTGTGTCGAAACTTATTACTTTTTTTATTTCCCGCGGCTGCCCCGAAGAATAAGCGTAAACGCAAATCCCGGAAGCGGAGA
>JAQULD010000144.1 GCA_028719045.1 Candidatus Omnitrophota bacterium
CTTTTTTCCTGCCAGGGATTCAAAAGCTGCGGGGCCGGTTTTCTTGGTTCGGGTAAAAAAAATATTATTGCCACCAAGATCGAACATCCCTGTGTCCTCGAATCGACCGCCTGCATTGAAGAAAGAGGGACCGAGGTCAAATACATCGGGGTCGACGCTTACGGTAAGATAGACCTGGATCAGCTAAAAGGGGCCCTATCGGAATCTACCGGCCTTGTCTCGGTAATGACCGCTAATAATGAGATAGGCACTATTCAGGACATAGAACAGATCGCGAAAATCGTGCATGATGCCGGGGCGCTTTTTCATACCGACGCGGTGCAGGCGGTAGGGAAAATACCCGTTGATGTAAAAAGGCTTGGAGTGGATTATCTTTCTTTTTCCGGACATAAAATTTACGGCCCTAAAGGGATAGGTGTGTTATATGTGAGGAAGGGCGCGCCGTTTTGCCCGTTTATCAGAGGCGGGCATCAGGAAAAGGGCAGGCGCGCTGGTACGGAGAATACCATCGGCATAATCGCGCTGGGCAAAGCTATCGAAATGCGCAAGAAAGAAATGGTTATAGAAGAAAAACGCCTTCTTGGCCTTAAAGGCCGTTTAAGGGACGGCATTGAAAAGAATATTTCCGATATACAGTTTAACGGCCATCCAACCGAGAGCTTAGCCAGCACGCTGAATGTGTCTTTCAGCGCCGCGGAGGGGGAAGCGATCCTGCTTTATCTTGACCTCGAGGGGATCGCCGTTTCCACCGGTTCCGCCTGCGCTTCAGGGTCTCTTGACCCTTCTCACGTATTAATGGCCACCGGCGTTTCCCAGGAAAGGGCGCACGGTTCGATCCGCTTCAGCATGGGGCGCGGCACGACAAATGAAGACATAGATTATACATTAGAAAAACTTACCAAGGTCATAAGGCTGGTAAGGAAGATCTCTACGGTCAGCGCAAGAGGAGAAAAAAATGGCTGAGCAGTCAGATTGGCTATATACGGAAAAAGTCAAAGAACATTTCATGCATCCGCACAATTTATTGCTGGACGAATCTGCTTTTAAAGCCGACGGCAAAGGCACGATCGGCAATATAAAATGCGGTGATGAGATGGTCGTTATGATAAAGGTGGATAAGGTAAAAGGCATTATTAGCGATTGCAAATGGAAGACCTACGGCTGCGCCAGCGCCATTGCCAGCACTTCGGTGCTTTCCGAGCTGGCTATCGGTAAGACGCTTGATGAGGCGTATCAATTGAGTTCGCACGATATCGCAAAGGCGCTTGGTGGCTTGCCGGAGCACAAGATACATTGTTCTGTTCTGGGCGATAAAGCTTTGCGCGCGGCTATCGATGATTATTATACCCGCGCTGGCATGCTCGACAAAGTTAAGCAGGAAAAAGAACACATTATCTGCCAGTGCCTTGGCATAACCGATAAAGAGATCGAAAACGCTGTGCTTGAGGGGGCGAGAAACTATTACGAACTTCAGGAGCGGACCAAAATCGGCACGGTATGCGGAAAATGCAAGGAAAAGTCCCTGGAATTGCTTGAAAAATATAAAGCCAAGTATTTCGGGAATACCAAGTAATCCGGAATCAAACGCCTGCGAATATGAAAAAATTAAAGAATCTTTTTTGCGGCAAAGAGTTTAGTTTGTTCCTGTTTTTCCTTTGTTTTGTTTTATTCAGCTGGCCGTTTTTAGCCACAGGGCTGGACCGGGAACATATTTTCGCCTTTTTGTTTATAACCTGGGCTTTTATCGCCCTTGTCTTGTTCTTTATGGCTAAGAATAACGAAAAATCCTGCACTGACAAAGATAGTAAAACAGGAGACGACGGGAATGTTTAGCCCGATTCTGGTGCTTAGCGTAATTTGTATTTATTCCGCCTTATTATTTATAATCGCCTTATGGGTGGAAAAAAGCCCGAATGTAGGCAAAAAACTCAGCAATAGCCCTTTGGTATACGCGCTTTCCCTGGGCATCTATTGTACGGCTTGGACATACTACGGAAGCGTCGGTAAAGCCGCTTCTTCCGGTTTTTTGTTTCTTACCATCTATTTGGGCCCTACCCTGGCCGTTATTTTCTGGTGGACGATGCTGCGGAAGTTAGTGCGCATAAAAAACACCTACCGGATCACCAGTATCGCCGATTTCATCTCCGCCCGTTACAATAATTCACATGCCTTGGCGGCCATCGCCACATTATTGGCGCTTTTGGGCGGCATACCATATATATCCCTGCAATTAAAAGCAGTTTTTTCCACGTTCCAGCTTATTACCTGTTACAAGGCAACAGGCTGTTCTTTCCTGTCTGATTTATTTGTCCGTATCATAGTATTGGGCATAATGATAATATTCACTATTCTCATGGGTGTGCGCAGGCTTGACCCTACAGAGCGCCATCCCGGGATGATGGTGGCATTGGCTGTGGAATGCATAGTAAAATGCCTGGCTTTTATCGCGGCCGGCATATTCGTGACTTATTTTATCTTCCACGGCTTTAAAGATATATTCAGGCATATTTCGCTGAATCCGGAGATACTGAATCCTCCTTCTGGCGGAACGGAAAAAGTCACTTACTCTACCTGGGTTTCTTATTTATTGCTTTCAATGTCGGCGATCATGTTCCTGCCCCGCCAGTTTCATGTGGCTGTTGTGGAGAACCCGAAAGAAAAGAATATAGTTACCGCGATGTGGTTCTTTCCGATATATATGATTTTGTTGAACGTCTTCGTTTATCCTATCGCGTTAGGAGGACTGCTTAAGGCCCATACCATACAGCAGGCGGACACCTTTGTGCTTTTAATGCCGCTTGAAAACGCAAAACCATGGCTTACATTGTTTGTTTTCATAGGAGGTTTTTCCGCCGCGATCGGCATGATTATGATCGCCACGATGACTATAGCCACTATGGTAACCAATCATTTGTTCCTGCCATTAACGCAAGCCATTAAAAGCCTGAATTTCTTGAGGCGCCATCTTTTGAAATGCAGGTGGCTGGTAGTGGGCGCATGCGTGCTCCTTGGTTATTGGTTCGAAGTAAAAATAGGCGAGTCATATATGCTGGTTAATATCGGTATGATCTCATTTGCCGCGGTGTTTCAGTTCGCGCCGTCTATAATCGGAGGCTTGTTTTGGAAGAAAGGGAACAGGCGGGGGGCTCTTTTAGGTTTGAGCTCCGGATTTTTGATCTGGGTTTATACCCTGCTTATTCCTTCTTTTGTGAGAAGAGGGTGGCTGCCGTCAGGCTTGCTTGAGGACGGGCCTTTTCATATAAGATTTTTGAACCTGGAACACCTTTTCGGCGTCACGAACCTGGATTATTTGTCTCACGCGGTTTTCTGGTCAATCTTGTTTAACGCCGGATTATACATTTTAGGCTCTTTATATTTCAAACAGGAGGATGAGGAACGAATAAGAGCGGAGAATTTCATCGATATACTTAAAACGAGCCCTGCCGCCGTGAATTACGGGCAAAAGATCGCGCATATCGATGTCAAGGAAAAGAAAGAAATAGTAGTGGACCT
This sequence comes from Candidatus Omnitrophota bacterium, assembly GCA_028719045.1. The sequence goes on from JAQULD010000144.1 coordinate 3,514, forward strand.
GCTTATGCAGTATTTCCCGGAGCAGGAGGCTATTTACTTGACGGAGAAGTTGTTCGCCGATATGGAGGATATGAATGACGGAAAGATATCGGTGATTGAGCTGGCGGAGCTAAACGGCAGGGTCGAGAAATTCCTTACCGGCTCTATCGGTGCCGCGGCAGCCCACAGGGCTTTGAAGCAAGCCGGAATTTTCCTGCCTCTTGAGGCGAAAGAACTTCAG
>JAQULD010000145.1 GCA_028719045.1 Candidatus Omnitrophota bacterium
AATCCCCTGGTGAAGAATTGCCGGCCGAAAAACAAAACCGGAGTAGCCAGCGCCAGTTGCGCAAACGCCATATTATCAGCCACAATCCGAGGTACCGGTAATCCCAGGTTTCGCCCCATAGAAAAATACATAAGCGGCAAAGACAGGGCCAATGAAAAGATGAATTTGGTTTTCAGGCTCTTTATCTCCGCTTCTCTTATCTGTTTCTCGGCATCTACAGGCGCCCCCGGCTCTTGTTTTATGGTCCTGTATCCGGAATCAGTGATTATTTTATGCAGCGCGTCGATACCGGTCAGCTCGCTATCGTATTCGATAAAGGCGTTCTCAGCGGCAAAATTAACTTTCGCCTGCAGCACGCCCTTTGCCCTTTTCAAAGCCGCCTCTATCGATAAAGCGCAGTTAGAACAATGCATTCCCACTATACCTATTATGACTTTATCTTTTTTCATAGTTTCCCGCTTCGATAAACGCCTTCTGGGCATCCTTTAAATAGAGGCCGCAAAAATAAGAAACTTCTTTTACGGATTCGATCTTATGTTTTCCCAGCAACTCCAGAAAAGACTTTCTTAACGCTATTTCATCTAAGATCTGCTTTCCGCTTAAACCGCTTGCCTGGCTAAGCCTGTCCCGGTATATATTCGTCGGAGAAACATTGTTGAAACGGACAGCGCCCGGCTCAAATTTCCATAATTGCGAAAGCAGGACCATTTTCTGCTCAAGGCCTCCTGTTTCGCTTATCTCTTCCACCACGCGTTCCACACCCCCGTCCTTCTTTTGTTTTCGCATTACGATAAAGGCGTCGATCAGGCTGACCGAAGTTTCAGGTATATTCATGGGATTACTCTGCAGGCGCACGATCGTCTCGCGCACGGTACTGGCGTGTATCGTGGCCAGGCAATATTTCCCGATATTCATAGCCGTTATCATGTCCTGGGCTTCTTCCCCCCTTACCTCTCCCACGATTATCCTCTCCGGCCTCATGCGCAGGCTGTTTTTCACCAGGTTCTTGAGGGAAAGCTCATCGTCGCTTTCCAGCCGCGAAACATTTTCCATCCACCCGGTCACCAGTTCAAAGGTATCTTCGATAATGACAATATGCTGGTCGGAAGTAATAAAGCTGAGCATCGCGTTAAGCAATGTGGTCTTGCCGCTTCCCGGGCCTCCGGAGATAAGGATATTCGCCGGCCTTAGCCTTAAGCCCTCAACATATAACCAGAGAAGAGCCGCCATCCCGCTGTTTAAGGTGTTATTACCGACCAATTGGATAATGCTTAAAGGATTTTCCTTGAGCCTGGTTATCGTAAGCTCCGGCCCCAGAGGAGAATAGACGATATTCACCCTGCCTCTCATCCCCAAAAGGTCTATATTGTTTATTTTCTTTGGTTCCGTCCTCCCGGAAAAGATCAAAAGCTTCTTGATCAAAAGGTCGAGCTCTTTGAGATCAGCGAACCTCTTGCCGGTTTTCTTAAAACCTTCTTTGGCGTGATGCACGCATATCGGTTCTGTGCCGTTTATAATTATGTCCTCCACGAGATCGTCGCCCAGCAGTTCATCCAGGATCCCATAGCCCTGGAATTCCTTTAAGAAATCCTCTTTCGCTTTTTCGCTGCCCAGGTATTCGATCACGCACTGCGATTCTAAAGACGCGGATTCCCTGCAGAAGCCCTGGAAGGCCTCCATGATGATCTTTTCCTTCTCCGGGACTGGCTGTGAATAATTGACCCTGCCGCTTATCTTGTCCAATATTTGATTTTCCAATTCTATTCTTTTAGCGTCCATCATCCACCCCATATTAACCAGACAAATAAATAAGCCGCGGTTACCGCCACCAAGGTAAAGGGCAGGCCGATTTTCACGAAATCGCCGAATTTAACCTCATGGCCTTCTTTTTTTAGCAAGCCGCAGGCGACAATATTGGCTGAGGCCCCTATCGGAGTGATGTTCCCGCCCAGGCTTGCCCCGATGAGCAAGCCAAAAAGGAACAGCGCGGGATTTATATGCAGCCGGTCTGACATGGAAATAGCCACAGGCAGCATTGCCGCCAAAAACGGCACGTTATCGATAAAGGCGGAAAGAAAAACAGAGAGAAAAACCACCAGGGTATAGCCTAAAAATATATTCCCTCCCACAAGCCCCGAAAGGAAACCCGAGACGGTTTCGATCCAGCCGGTAAGAGTGATACTGCCCACAAGGATGAATACGCCCATAAGAAAAAATGTGGTTTCCCAATCCAGGGACCTAAGCCCTTCGACGATGGAATTTTTATTGGAAAATTTCTCCCAGACCATGGCAACCGCCGCCGCCAAAACGCATAAGATCCCCGCCATATAAGTAAAACCCGTATCCAGGAATGAAGTGGCCGCCAGTAACACGATAAGGACAACCAGGATCGCCGTAGGAACCCAGGATTTGATCTTTTCCACCGGGATGAGCCCTATTTTCTCTTTTTGCTTCCTGAAAATAAGATACAGGACCACAAATGAAGCCAAAGCGCCCGCCTCGACCGCGAAAAATATGCTGGGCTTCCCCTTGTAAAAAAAGAATTCCATGAAATTCATCTTGGCAAAGCCTCCGAGCAGCATGCTCGGCGGGTCTCCGATCAGAGTGGCTGTGCCCTGCAGATTGCTGGAAATCGCGATCGCGATCATCATCTTGACAGGGTTAAACTTCAATTTTTTAGCCAAGGCAAGCGCGATAGGGGCAACGATCAAAACGGTCGCCACATTTTCCACGAAAGCGGAAATAAATCCGGTCAAGAGGCAGATAAATAATATCGCCCAGGCGGTATTTTTAGCCTTATCCACGATTATCTCCGCCACATAAGCCGGCACGCGGCTTTCCATGAAGACATCCGCTACCACCAGTGTCCCGACAAATATGCCCATGACATTCCAGTTAACGGAAAAAAACGCTTCTTTAAGGGAAACCACTCCAGCCAAAACAAGAAGGATCGCCCCGGAAACAGCGATATGGGTCCGCTTATTAGGCAGAAATATAAAAAGCGCGTAGGCCAGGATAAAAATAAGCAAAGCTATTGTCTTATGCATCTTTAGAGTCCCCTTTCAACCATACCTTTTTTCTTCCAGAGAAAGTATACCGCAGGATACACCACCAGCTCCATAATAAAGGAAATAAAAATCCCCCCCACCAAAGGAGCGGCGATCCTTTTCATGACATCAGCTCCGATCTCATAATTCGGCGACCACATAATCGGCAATAAACCCACAAAAAGAACACAGGCCGTCATCATTTTCGGGCGCACCCGTTTTACCGCGCCATGGACAATCGCTTCTTTCAAATTGGAAATACTTTTTAATAAACCTTTCTTTTTCATCTCTTCGTAAGACAGGTCCAGGTAAAGCAGCATAAATATGCCCGTCTCCGCGTCGATCCCCAGAAGCGCGATTATCCCCGCCCAGACGCCTATGCTCAAATTGTATTTCAAAAAATAAAGTATCCAGACCACGCCGATCAAAGAAAACGGGACAGCCAACAATACAATAAAAGTCTTTACGTAACTTCCCGTATTTAAATGTATCAAAAAGAAGATTATAATGAGCGTAAGCGGCAGGATTATTTTCATCCTTTCTTTTACCCTCTGCATAAATTCGTACTGGCCGCTGAACATTATGGAATAGCCCGGAGGAAGTTTTACGTTCGCCTTTAAAACCGCTTTGGC
>JAQULD010000146.1 GCA_028719045.1 Candidatus Omnitrophota bacterium
CAATCGGTAGTATAATCCAGTATCCCCAGGATGTTAATATTGTTCCTGTACAATAGACTCACCAGGTAATCGTACTTATTGAAATCGAAATTGTCCCGCTCCGGTTCTATATCGCTCCACAAAAAATCCATCCTCACCCAGGCGACCCCGGCTTCTTTCATTAAGGCCACCGCCTTGTTCAAATCCACGTAAGTCGCGTACTTGTAATTATTCCACTGGTGGTCCCAATGCAGGAATTCCAGCACTCCGAAAGGGCTGGCGATGCTGTTTTGCCGGTCCGCTTTGGCCTTGGCTTTCATTTTATTCTCCGCTTTTGCGTGCGTCGCCTGTAAGCATAAAAAACAAGAGCAAAACAAGGCGGTAAAAAAGATCCTCCTCTTATTCATGCTCTTTATCCTCCGTATTTATATAATCGGTAAAATTCATGCTTTGCCCGAGTTCTTCTTTTACCACCCTGATCCGGTCAGGTACATAAGGGTGGGTTTTAAGGTAATTCCTGGGGGTCGGGGGTTTCCTGTGGTTTATTTCCTGGAGTTTGAGGAGAAAGGCGAGCATCCCGCGGGGGTCGTACCCGGCGCGTTTCGAATAGCGCGCCCCCAGCCTGTCCGCGAGCAGTTCGTCTTCCCTGGAATAGCCGAGCATCAGTTCCGTAAAAGCGATATCCGCGGCGTTGCCCACGCTCCCGTCGGAAGGTATCTGCGCGGTAAGTATCCTTAACACGTTGTAGCCCATTATCCCCTGTATTTTCTTGATGCTGTGCCTGGCGACTATGTGGCCGACTTCGTGGGCAAGGACCCCCGCCAATTCGTTGTCGTTGGAGACCTTCTCGATCAGGCCCTTATTCACATAGACAAACCCTCCGGGCAAAGACACGGCGTTCACTTCTTCATCATCGATGACCTTAAAATGATACCGGATATCCCTTCTGTCGCAGACAGCGGCTATTTTCTGCCCGATATCTTCCACGCGTTTCTGGAGCAGGGGGTCGCCGGCTAATTTATACTGCTGTTCCACCTGCTTGGAAAAAGACTCCCCCATTTTTACTTCGCTCTCGGTGCTGTAATAATATTTTTCTTCCTTGCCGGTCACCACATTATATTCCGTGGAACAGCCGGATAAAATAAAACCGCAGAGCGGGAGAAGAAAAACCATGACCGCGAAGATCCTGATACCCATTTCCCTGAACAACCGGTAGAGCCTGGACACCGGCAGCCCCACGACATTATAGAAACAGCCGTCAATGCGCCTGATAAAAAAAGCGCCCTTGCCCTGGATATCGAAACTTCCCGCCTTGTCCAGGGGAGAAACATAGGAAAAATAATTGTCTATTTCCCTGTCACTTAATTTATCCATGTAGATCCGGGTCTTTTCGCAGGCGGCCTTTTCCCTGCGCCGGTCTTTATCGATCACCGCAAGGCCCGTATAGACAAGCTGTGTCCTTCCCGAAAGCCTTTTTAACATCCGGTGCGCGTCTTTTAAATCCTTCGGCTTTCCGAATACCCGGCCATCCTGCACCACGATGGTATCAGCGGCGATGATGATCCCGCTTTTTACTTTTTTTACGCATGCCTTTGCCTTAAGCAAAGCATTGGTTTTTACCAGGCGCGCGTAAGACATGCCTTTACCCGCGCTCTTTTTTTCGCGGATGCCGCTGGGCAATACCTTGAATCTCAGCCCCAGTATTTTAAAAAGCTTCTTTCTCGCCTTCGAATCGGAAGCTAAATATATCTGTCTCATATTAACCAAGCGCGGCGCTTTCCCCCGCCAGGTACCCCGTGGAAAAAGCCGCCTGCAGATTAAACCCCCCGGTGTCCGCTTCAACATCGATCATTTCTCCGGCAAAATACAGCCCTTTTATGAGGCGCGACTCCATGGTGCGCGGATCGATATCTTTTAAGGAAACCCCGCCTTTGGTGATCATTGCCTCTTCCAAAGGCAAAGTCCCCGTGATTTCAAACCGGAAATTCTTAAGAAGGAAAGCGATCTTTCTGCGGTCCTCAAGTGTGACATGGCTCGCTTTTTCATTCCCGTTTATTTTCAGTATCTCGATAAAGACATCGATCAACCTTAAAGGTAAAAGCGTCTTCAGGACATTCTTCAAATTCATAGTCGGGCCGGCTTTAAACTCCCTGAGCAAACGGCTGTCGAGCTGTTCCGCGGATAACGCCGGTTTAAGGTCTATCTCGACATACGGCCTTTTCTCTTCTTTTAACCAGGTGGAGACCTGGCCGCTTAACGATAAAACCAGCGGACCGGAAATCCCGAAGCCGGTAAACAATAATTCCCCTATTTCAGAAACTATTTCTTTTTTCCCTGCGCCGAATTTTAAACGGATGTTTTTCAGGGTCAATCCTTCCAGCCTTTTCGGGTATCCCCCGGAAACAACCAGGGGCACAAGCGCCGGGACGAGCGCGGTGACCTTATGGCCTAATCTTTCCGCGATTTTTAATCCTTCCCCCGTAGAGCCGGTAAAACGGAAAGACAACCCTCCTGTCGCCAGGATTATCCGCTCGGCTTCCATGTACTTGGCGTTGCCCTCAAACAAGGCCGCCTGCACTTTATTGCTGCGCACAACAATATCTTTTAAGGCCGCCCCGAAAATGATTTTCACCCTGCTATCCAGCAGTTCTTTTTTCAATACATCCAGGACGCTGGCGGACCTGTCCGAATCCGGAAAAACCCGAAGCTGCCTTTCCACTTTCATCTTACAGCCTCTTTTTTCGAAAAACTCGATCAGCTCGAGGTTAAAGAATTTTTTGAAAGCGTCTCTTAAGAATTGTCCGTTGCGGGAAAAACTTTCCAGGAATGTTTCGAGATCGCCTGTATTGGTAAGATTGCAGCGCCCTTTGCCGCTAAGAAGGAGTTTTTTGCCTAACGCGGGATTTTTTTCGACGAGAGTTACATCCTGATTGAGCTGGCCCGCCCTGATAGCCGCCATCATTCCGGCCGGACCGCCGCCTACCACTACTATACGCTTTGTTTCCACAATGCCTTTAATCTAATAAATCTTCTATTTTAAAAATCGCTTGCAGCGCAAGCCCCGCTTTTGCCAGGTTTTCTTTCGCGCCTTCGCACCTGTCCACGATCACTATCGCCTTATCCGCGATAACGCCGATCTTATCCATGGCTTCTTTGGCTTCGATCAAAGCCTTGCCTGTCGTAGCCACGTCATCTACCAGGATAACCCTGGCGCCTGCCTTTAATTCCGGGCCTTCAACCTGGCGCTGCATACCGTGCTCTTTGGCGGCTTTACGCACAATGAATGTCTTTATGGGGATATTCTTTAAGTGGCTTAACGCCGCGACAGCTCCGACAATCGGATCCGCCCCGAGAGTAGGCCCGCCGACAGCCCGGGTATCCTTATCGATCATCGAATCAAGTATGATACTGGCGATCAGATACGCCCCTTCCGGGGTCAAAGTAATTATCCTTCCATCAAGGTAATAATTGCTTGTCTTGCCTGAAGATAAAACGAATTTGCCTTTTTTAAAGGCCTCTTTTTTTAACAAGGAAAGCAGCTTTTTCTTTAATTCCCGGATATCTTCGTTTTCCATAATGCAATATTTTACTATCGCGCCCCGTCCGTGTCAATTGATTTAACCGCAGGTTTATTTTGACAAAACATATTTTAATTGTTATCATATTGTATCAGCGAGGTGGTATGGATAACA
>JAQULD010000147.1 GCA_028719045.1 Candidatus Omnitrophota bacterium
ACGCTCTTCCGATCTATAAGCCGCTTCCGGGATACCGGAAGATAAAACCGCTGGTATTCTGCGGGATATATCCCGTAAACCCGAGCGATTTCCCCAACCTGCGCGAAGCGATGGATAAACTGAAGCTTTCCGACGCTTCTTTTGTATTCGAACCGGAGAACAGCCAGTCATTCGGCTCGGGGTTCCGCTGCGGGTTCCTCGGCCTTTTACATATGGAAATAGTGCAGGAAAGGCTCGAAAGGGAATATGACCTGAACCTCATCCTGACCGTGCCCAACGTAGTTTATAAAGTAAAGACCAAAAGCGGGGAAACCTTAGAAGTCGACACCCCTTTAAAATTCCCGGTTGAAAACGCGATTGAAGAATCATATGAACCGTATGTGAACCTTTTGGTAATAATCCCGGTTGACTCGATCGATCCGGTATGCGATTTTGTCAAGTCCAGGCGCGGGACTTTTAACTCCAGGAAATACCTCGGCACAGACAGGGTGGAGCTTTTATTCGACATACCGCTTTCCGAGATAATCGTCGATTTTTACGACCGCATAAAATCCATGACCAAAGGGTACGGTTCAATCGATTATGAATTCAAAGATTATTTTCCTACAAAACTGGTAAAACTTGATATAATGTTAAACGGCATTATCTGCGACGCTTTTTCTTCGCTCATCAACAAAGAAAAAGCGTATTCCAAGGCGCGCGCCCTGGCCTCAAAGCTAAGGGAACTTATTCCCCGGCAGCTTTTTGAAGTCGCGATCCAAGCTACGGTGGGAGGCCAGATCCTGGCTTCGGAAAAGGTGCGCCCGGTGGGAAAACATGTGACCAGCAAATGCTACGGTGGAGATATAACCCGTAAGCGCAAACTCTGGGAGAAACAAAAAGAAGGCAAAAAACGCCTAAAACAATTCGGGAGAGTGGAAATCCCGCAAGAGGCATTCTTGGAGGTATTAAAAATATAAAATGGAAAACAAAACCAGCGAAAACAGACAGGCCCTGGCGGACAGGAAGAAAAAAATAAAAGCCGCAACCAAAGAATGGACGGAATCGATACTAATAGCCTTTATACTGGCTATGATCATCAGAAGTTTCGTGATACAGGCGTTCAAGATCCCCACTGGTTCCATGCGCCCGACGCTTTTGGAAGGCGATATCATACTGGTCAACAAATTCATTTACGGCGCGAAAGTCCCTTTTACCGACCTGAAACTTCCAGCGGTAAGGCAGCCGAAAAGAGGGGATGTGGTTGTTTTCATCTACCCGGAAAACCCCACCAAAGATTTTATTAAAAGGCTGGTAGCGGTGGGGGGAGAAAACGTTGAGATAAGGAACGGTTCGATCTACATAAACGACTTGCCGGTGACAGAACCGGAGTTCAGTAAAAGGTACTATTACAACCGCGGGGACTACGGGGAAGAGGGCAAAAAAATAACCGTGCCCAAAGACTGCTATTTTGTTCTGGGTGATAATTCGCAATCCTCTCAGGACAGCCGTTATTGGGGGTTTGTCCCGGCTAAAAATATGTTAGGCAAAGCAATTCTGATCTATTGGCCGTTAAACCGGATAAGACTGATTAGATGAACATAGCCAACAAAATTTCCATTTTTCGGATACTGACCGTACCGTTTTTTATTTCCACCCTTATATATTATTCACCCGAGAAAGATTTTTTAAGGTTCATCGCCCTGGCCATATTTACGCTCGGCGTCATTTCCGACGCCATAGACGGCTACATCGCCAGGAAAGCCAAACAAATGTCAAAAGCCGGACTGGTGCTTGACCCACTCGGGGACAAATTACTGCTGATGAGCGCCTTCATCATCCTTTCCCCGCTCAGTAAACTAACCATACAATTCCCTTTATGGCTTACCGTCATAGTTATCAGCAGGGATATGATAATACTGATGGGGGCAATAGTGATCTTTATCGTAAAGCAGGATATAAATGTCGCCTCGACCAGATGGGGAAAACTTACCACGACATTCCAGATGGCGGCGGTAATAAGCGTGCTCCTGCAGATCAGCTTTTCTTTTATCTTCTGGTCCGCCGCGGCGTTCTTCACCGTGATCTCAGGGGTAGATTACGTAATGAGAGGGTTTAAAGTATTATATGCTGCTGATAATCACAGGAATAATCACTAGTTATCTTGTAGGCTCGATACCAACAGCCTATTTATTCGTCCGGATATTAAAAGGGGAAGACATACGCCGGATCGGCTCCGGGAATGTGGGCGCCACGAATGCCTCAAGGATACTCGGGAAAAAATTAGGGTTCCTCATACTCGGCCTGGATATTTTAAAAGGCGTTATCCCGACGGTTTTTTTAGCCGACATTATCTGCCTGGGGGTCCCGTACGCGTTCAATACCACGCTGTTGCGTATCGCGCTCGGGCTTTGCTGCATCTGCGGACATAACTGGCCGGTGTTCCTGAAATTTAAAGGCGGCAAAGGAGTAGCTACTACTATCGGCGTGCTTCTGGGTTTCGCCGTCAAAATTCACGGTTTGTGGCAGATATTCGGGCTGGTTATCCTTTCCTGGGTAGTCATATTCGCCATAACAAAAATAGTATCCGCCGCTTCGATCTTAGCCGCGCTTTCACTGCCTGTTTTCGTTATAATCGCCAAACAATCTCATACCATTTTGTTTTCCAGCCTGCTCATCTCCGGACTGATCATCCTGCGCCACAGCCCGAATATAAAAAGGCTTGTACAAGGCAAAGAGCCGCGCTTTAATTTTAAGAAAACCTCCTCAAAATAGCCCCAAGAAACCGCTTTCTCAATTTGCCCTAAGTTGCTTGAAATCAAACAAACTAAAGTGTTATACTTTGTGTAGAAACAAAGAGGAATAGAAGAAGATCGCACTCTTTCATTTTTTTTCAGTTCTTTATAAAAAGTTTTAAAAAGTATTTATTATAAATAATCCCCATCAGCCAAAAAAATCAAGGGGATGGCCGGGTTACAGAAAAACAATGGCGAAAAACCAAAAAAAGTAACCCGGCTTCTTAAATTCCCAAGGAGAAGCGATGAGAGACCTCCTATTCAGGAACCAGACTTCAGAAGACAAGAAGAGGCGGATACTGGCAAGCTCCGAAGTCATAAACCAGGATGGAGTGCATACCGTCATCAGGCGCCATTTTATCTGCTTGATCAGGGAAGCGAAAGACCCGCAGGCAAAACCGGAAAAACCTTCTATTTATATATTAAAAATGAAGGACCAGAAGAAGCAGACCGAGAAATTTTTCTGCCGCCTGAAAGGGACATTTTATATTTCGAATAACAACAAAATGTTTGCCGTTTTTTATACGCACTCGCTTAAGATCAGCCTTACGGCTATTTCGAGCCTGGCAAACTGCGGTTAATGATAATAATCTTGCAAAATTAGAAAAGTTACGTTATACTTTTATATAAATTTAAGCTCTTAATCCGGTTCCTTGATTATGGGGGTAATCAGGGAATTGCCACGGAGAATATTTCAAGCCGGATTGACTAAAGGGTCAATCCGGCTTTTTGTTTTTTTAGGCCTTTAAATAGAAAATATTTATTAACCAGAAAGGAAGGAGGGTGAACAAATGGAAAAGAAAATACTCGTAACCTTGGCGTGTTTAGTAA
>JAQULD010000148.1 GCA_028719045.1 Candidatus Omnitrophota bacterium
TTTTTAAATAACGCGTAAACCTCCGCGCTCTCCTGCGGAGGGATTTCTTCAACCTCAATATCTAATCCGGTGAAATCGCTGAGCCTCTCTTTTGCCAGGTACGCAAGGCGCCTGCTCCCGTAGCCTTCCGCGGTTATCTTTCCGCCTCCGATATGCACGGAAACCGGGATCATCGGGAAGTTATTGCGTACCAAGAGCGAAACATTGCGCACGGTATTATTGATTAGAATCGGCGGCACCGGGACTCCTCCCAGTATGACCTTGGTCATCAACAGTTCAATATTCCCCGCCTGAGAAATCTCAAGCCGGCCGGCGCCCTCGCTATGCAGCTTAAACTGGCCCATAGTGATGTCCGCGGATGCCTGGGCACTATTTTCACTTATGTTTACCTTGGTATTGGCAATTTCGACATAAAGGTTACCGATGCTGTCCATCACTTCCCTTTTCATGTAGCTGTTTAAATGCTCGTTAAGGCTCTCTTCGCCAACCGTCACTTTTACCTTAACCAACTCTCCGGAATATCCGAAAAGAGTCATCAGGCCCGCGCCGCGCCAGGCCATAACCTGCACCGCGCGCGGCACAAGATATGTTACAAAAAGCCCCTGCGGACGGTCCTGCGAAAGATAACGGGCATAAAAACTCTGCGGATACTCTTTAGCCAGCTGTTCAAATTTTTTAAGGGCATTTTCGCTGTCATTTAAGTCATAGGTATAAGTCGCGGCTTCCTGGAAAAGGCACAATGCCGCCACCGGCTTTCCTTTATACTTTTCTTCAAGGGTATTAAATAAGCTGATTGCTTCCTGATATTTTCCCTGCCTAAGATATATATCCGCCATCTGGTAACGGCTGTCCATAGCCAGCAGGCTCTGGGGGTCGGCGTCAATAATGGAGGAGAAATCCGAAGAGCTCTTCTCCATCTGTACACCCGATTGCTTGTCTATCCAGGCGATATTAAAGCGCGCCCTGTTGGCGGTTTCAGAATGAGTATCGACGGAAACAGCGCGCTCATAAAACTTTTTAGCTTCCTTCATATCCTGGATACGCAGATTCAATGAACCAATCTGGAAAAGAATATCTTGCTTTTCATGCACCCTATCCTCAGAAAGGTTAGATAATTGAGTAAGCAGATTGTTTATCTCATCGGTAATCCGGGCTTTCTGCCCGAGATTTTCCTGCGCCTTACGTTCTATGTAACTTTCTTTCCTCGGCAGGAATATTGAACCTGCCTGCCAGAGGTGCCTGTCGAGTGAAGCCAGCAAAGCACCGTGCCTTATTTCTTTTTCCTTTATGAGGCTGCGCAGGGTAATTTTCAGGGCTTCAAGTTGCAGGAATTTGTCCGCGCTTGTGACCGTGCGCAAGGCATATTCCAGATTCATAATAGCAGTTGAGCTTGGGTGAATAGCGGTAATCTCGTTAATTAAATCCTGGGTAAGGATGGCCTGCAATCCGGCAATTTCGTTTATACTGTAAGCTTTGTTTATTTCCTTAAGGCAGAATTTGTAATCCTCAACGGAAGAATCAAGAAAAAGCTTGTTATAGGAGAATAATGCTAACGGGATGAATAATAAAAAAATTGCGCCTTTAAGGAAGAAGCTGCGGCGCGAGGAAGAAGCATTCGGCTTAACGGACGGGTTTTGAGGAAGCGATGATCTTGTCAATCTCATTCCTTAGTTTAGCGTCATGATGGCGCACCAACTCAGAAACATCCCCGACATCAGATAAAATTATGCTGGCCTTGGTGGTTTCCCACAGGTCCTGCATATCCCCGACAGAAACGGGGGTCTGGTTTTTAAAGGCGTATTTACGCACTGCTTCCGGAGATACACGGGTATTGGATATAATCACGTAGTTCAGCAAATCTCTGCCGAGGTATTTGATTATCTCCTTAACGTGCGTCGTGGCATCGTAATTGGTGGTTTCGCCCGGCTCGGTCATGAGATTACAGATATATATTTTCTTGGCGGAGCTTAACGATATGGCCTTACGGACATTCTTCACCAGGAGATTGGTAATTAAGCTGGTATACAGGTCTCCCGGCCCGATAATAATAAAATCGGCGTTAATGATGGCGGCAAATACGTCGGCGTCGCAGGCAACAGAAGGCTCCTGCCAGATTCTTTTTATGTGCAACTCCGGACGCCTCTCTTCGCTTAAGTCAATCTTGCTTTCCCCTTTAACCACTGTCCCGTCTTCAAATTCAGCGCAAAGTGTAGTCAGCTGAGTGGTTACCGGCAGGACTATGCCCTGGATATTCAGGATATCGCCGACGCCTTTAATGGCATCAGACATCGTGCCCCTGATTTCGGATAAGGCTACGAGGAATAGGTTGCCGAAATTATGCCCCTTAAGGCCCCAGCCCTTGCTGAAACGGTAATGCATCAGGTCGTTCATGAATGCCGGGGCGTTGGAGAGCGCGACAAGGCTTCTGCGGATATCTCCGGGAGGCAAAATCCCGAATGACGCGCGCAGCCTTCCGGATGAGCCCCCGTCATCGCTCATACTGACAATGGAAGTCAGGAGGACACCGGGGAGCATCTTAAGCGAAAGCAATACATTAAAAAGCCCGGTACCTCCTCCGATACAGGCGATACGGGATTTCTTTTTTAAGGCGGCGTTAAAACGCAGGATAAAATCGCGGTAATGTATAGGCTTGGTAATATAGTCAACGGCGCCCAAATCTTTGGCCTCAAGCACTGACGGAATATTGCGGCGGGAAGAAATAAGGATGAAATCAATTTTTACCCGCCTTAAGTGAGAACAAATCTCCGAACGCAGGCGGCTGTTTCCGGAGCGCAGGATATCATCATCAAGAATAACCAGGCTGGCGCCTTTAGCCTTCTTCTTTATTTCTTTCGAAGAAGCTGCGATTTCAAGGCTAACCGGCAGCTTCAGAAGCATCTCCTGGATATCCTGCGCGGTTTTATCTTTCGCCAGTATTAAAACTTTTTTTGCCAACCAAACACTCCTTTTTTTAAATATCTGCTTTTATTATATACCACCGGTTTTAAATAGCAAGGGATTAGCTAATGCCCCATTATGGCTTTTTGGCCGTGTTTCGGCTTCTTAAGCAGAAAAACAAGAGGAATTATACAGAGCATTATGGCGGTAGCAAAATAAAAGGCGTCTATGAAGGAAAAAAGGGTGGATTGCTTCATAAGTTCCTGGTAAATAAGGCCTTTCGCGGCCATATGATCCGCGGCACCTGTCTTGGCCTGCAAAACTGTCGTAGCTTTCTCTAAACCCATCTGATACCTGGCATCAAAGGGGTTTAGCCGCTCACTGAAGCGGAACTGGTGGAACTGCGCCCTCCTGGCAAGAAGCGTGGTCATAACAGCGATGCCGATACTCCCGGCTAAGTTCCTGACCAGGTTATAGATACTTGTCGCGTTTCCCATCTCTTCTTTTTTAATTGTAGCGAAAGCCATGGTTGTCAGAGGGATAAAAACCAGGCCCATCCCAAGCCCCATAATTAACCTCGTCACCGCCACGGCATTGTAATCAACATAAAGATTAAACTCTGACATCATGAATACCGAATACGCGGTAATAACCAGTCCGGCAATCAGGATAAACTTCGAGTTAAT
>JAQULD010000149.1 GCA_028719045.1 Candidatus Omnitrophota bacterium
CAGGTTTTCGCCGGATTTACATGGATGTGCTTGAAAATGAAGGTTATAACGTACTTGAGGCTGATGACGGCGAAAAAGGCTTTAAGGTGGCTAAATCTGAAAAACCCGGCTTGATTTTACTGGATATAGTCCTTCCTACCTTAAGCGGTTTTGAAGTGCTTAAGAAAATACGCGGCGACAGCGAGCTCAGAGACATGCCGATAATCATCTTTTCGGTGCTGGGCGATAAAGAAACGATAAAAAAAGGCCTTGATCTGGGGGCTAACGATTACACGGTAAAAGGGTTCTATACACCCAGGGAAATATTAAGCAAGATACGCGACTTACTGGTGAAATCAAACATAAGAAGCAAGCTCAATACTTATCAGCTTGCGATACATGAAATAAGGGCTGACGCTTCAAAACTTCAGCAGGACGTGGGTATTTCAAAGACATTCGAGTGCCCCCGCTGCAAAACAACGATGGTCCTTGAGCTTATACCGGATTATACCCGGGCGGACGGGCACTGGTTCGTGTCCCATTTTGTTTGCCCTGAGTGCAAAATACCATTTTAACCGGCGCTTTTAGATGACTACTGATAAACGGAAATATTTCCGGCTCAAAAACGGCGTCAAGGTAATATATAAATCAGTCGGCAAGTTTGGCGAATATAAATCGGAAGCCCTGGATGTGGGAGGCGGAGGGCTGTTACTTCCTGCCAACGAACGCCTTGAGAAAGGCACGCCTTTGGAACTCAGCCTTAACCTGCCGCAGGATAAAGACGCCTTTTTCGCCCTGGCCAGGGTAGCCTGGCAGAGCCCAAACGCCAAAAAGAACGATGCCGGCAGGCTTTATTACGAGACCGGAGTTGAATTCCTGAAAATGAACCTTAAAGACAGGCTGCAGATAATCCATTATGTGCATTCCGGCCTGTCGAAAAAAATGGATGATCTGTAAGGCCTAAAAAATCTCTCCCAAAAAATCCTATAGACGCAGGGGCTTTTCCGAAATTAATTTCCCGATCGATTATGTAGATATTTAGAAATGCGGTTTTTAAATTTAGCGTGAGAAATGAATTATTTTAAATTGATTCATGAGGATAAATGCTGTAAGGCAAGGCTTGGGAAATTAACGCTTGCCCGCGGGGAAATCAAGACCCCGTGTTTTATGCCCGTTGGCACGCAAGGCACGGTAAAGACCCTTTCTCCGTCGGAACTGAGCGAAAGCGGGGCCGAGATAATCCTGTCTAACGCGTATCATTTATTTTTAAGGCCGGGCATGGAGGTGATCAAAAAAGCGGGAGGCCTGCATAACTTCATGAACTGGCAAAAACCCATACTTACCGACAGCGGCGGGTATCAGATATTCAGCCTTGCCCTGCTAAGAAAAGTAAAGGACGACGGGGTCCAGTTCCAGTCGCATATCGACGGACTGAAACATTTTTTCACTCCCGCGGATGTGATCGGTATCCAGCGTGACCTGGGCTCCGATATCATGATGCCTCTTGATGAATGCGTGCATTACCCTTGCGTAAGGGACGCCGCCCAGACCGCGATGAACAGGACACTGGACTGGGCGCGGCTTTCCATAAGCGCCAAGCCCAAAGACAGCGGGCAACTTTTGTTCGGTATCGTCCAGGGGGCCACATACGAAGACCTGCGCAAGATTTGCGCGGACAGCCTTGCGCAGATGGATTTCGACGGTTATTCCATAGGCGGAGTTTCGGTCGGCGAGCCAAAAAACTTAAGGCACAATATCGTGGCGCTTAGCTGCGGTTTCCTTCCGCTGCAAAAACCGCGCTATCTTATGGGCGTGGGGCTGCCGCAGGATATAATTGAAAGCGTTGAGTCGGGAGTGGACATGTTTGATTGCGTTGCTCCCACCCGCTACGGCAGGAACGGAACGGCGTTTACGAGCGAAGGAAAGATCACGATCAGGAATTCCCCCTATATCTCGGATTTCGCGCCGCTTGATAAAAGATGCAAATGCTATACCTGCGCAAACTTCAGCCGTTCTTATTTAAGGCATTTGTTTAATTCAGATGAGATCCTCGGGCTTCGGCTGGTTTCTTTGCATAACGTACGGTTTTACCTGGATATGATGCAGGGGATAAGGGAAGCTATCGCCCGGGACAGTTTCCTGGAATTCAAGAAAGAGTTCCTGGGAAGGTACCTATGCGGATAGACATAATTACAATATTCCCGAAAATGTTCGAGCCGGTCCTTGGCGAGTCCATCATTAAAAGGGCGCAGGCAAAAGGAAAGATCCGGATATTTGTCCATGACCTGAGGGATTATTCTTCCGATAAACACCGCAAGGTCGACGACCGGCCTTTCGGCGGGGGCTCAGGCATGGTCATGTCGGTCGAACCGATAATTAAAGCGGTAAAAGCTGTGAGGTCAAAGAATTCAAAGGTGATCTTGTTATGCCCGCAGGGGAAAACCCTGAACCAGGAAACCGCCGGGAAAATAGCCAAATTCAAACACATCATTTTGATCTGCGGCCATTATGAAGGTGTGGATGAACGGGTAAAGGAACATCTGGCTGATGAAGAGATTTCCATCGGGGATTACGTTTTGACCGGAGGCGAGCTTCCCGCCATGGTCCTGGTGGATTGCGTAGCGCGGCTTATCCCGGGTGTCCTGGGGGATAAAAATTCCTTGAAATTTGAGTCATTCGAAGGTAATCTATTAGAATACCCGCAGTATACGAGGCCAGCCAGTTTAGGCGGCATGAATGTGCCGGACATACTTTTATCCGGCAATCATACGGAAATCGAAAAGTGGAGGCGGGAACAGGCTATAAAGAAAACCAGAGAAAGAAGGCCTGATATCCTTAAAATAAAAATGAATAAGACAAGAGAGGAGAAAAATGGATAAGATTAAAATGGTGGAAGACGCTTGCGCGAAAAAAGATATGCCGGAATTTTCCGTTGGAGATACGGTCAAAATATTGACCCGCATCCCGGAAGGTGACAAAGTGAGGCTGCATCCTTTTGAAGGGGTGGTCATCGCCAAAAAAGGCAACGGCATGAAATGCTGCTTTACCGTGAGGAAAGTTTCATACGGCGAAGGCACAGAGCGTGTTTTTCCCCTGCATTGCCCCAGCATCGAAAGGATCGAGATCATCAAGCACGGAAAAGTAAGACGCGCCAGGCTTTACTACCTGAGAGGAAAGATCGGAAAGCACGCTACCAAGATCGAATCTCAGGAAGAAAAAAAAGCCTAAAGGCAAACAAAAGCTTATGAGCCGAAAAGAGCATAACAGCCTGCTCTATTACGAGAGAAAATTCAAAGATAAAGGTCGTAAATTAATTATCGGGGTGGATGAAGTGGGCATCGGCCCTCTCGCCGGACCGGTAGTCGCGGCGGCGGTGGCGCTTGAAACCTTGAGTTTTAAGAACCGCATAGACGACTCGAAGAAGCTTAGCGCTTCTCAAAGGGAGAAAGCGTTCCTGGAGATTATCCAAAAGGCCGAGTTTGGCCTGGGGATAGTGAATGAAAAAATAATAGACCGCCTGAATATCCTGGGAGCAACCCGGGTCGCTATGGAGGAGGCGGTGCAATCGCTCATTGAAAAAATAAAGCCGCGCTGCAAAAGG
>JAQULD010000150.1 GCA_028719045.1 Candidatus Omnitrophota bacterium
TTCGTTCCTGACCACAAGGAAGTGGAAACCTTGCTTTCCGCCTGCGCCATTGGTTTAGCCCTGTATGAGCCTGATCCGCAAAGCCTGACCTGGTACACTGACCCGAGCAAACCCAAACAATATATGCCTTTCGGTTTACCGGTAATTATCACCGATGTTCCCTGGATCGCGCAGGAAGTAAAAGCCAAGGGCCTCGGTTTAGTCTCAGAGTATAAGAAAGAGAGTTTCGTCAAAGCCGCGGTTAAGCTGTTAACGGACGATAAATTCTACAGGGAATGCAGGGAAAATGCTATTGAATTCGCGTCTAATCTGGAGTGGGGCAATATTTTTGAAAACGCGCTTTCCTGCTCATTGAAAAACTAAAATGCTTACGCAGAATCCACTGCCGGATATTTCGATAATAATACCGACTTTTAATTCCGCCCGGACCTTGAACAGCTGTTTGGAGAGCGTTTTTCTCCAGGATTATCCGGAGGAAAAACTGGAAATTGTAATAGCTGACGCCGGTTCTAAAGACGCTACATTAAGCATAATCGAAGATTTCCGGAAGAAAAACGGAATAAAAATAAAAATATTTAGAAATCCGCTGCAGACCGGAGAAGCGGGAAAAGCGGTTGGTTTTAAGAATTCCAATAACGGAATCATTGCTTTCATTGATTCAGACAATATCCTGCCTGAGCCCGGGTGGATAAAAAAAATGGTGGAGCCGTTCGCTGATCCGGGGATAATCGCCTCAGAGCCTATTGAATATTCCCGCAGGAAGCAAGACGGTTACATTACCAGATATTGCGCTTTGATCGGGATGAACGATCCTTTATGCCTTTTCCTGGGAAATTATGACCGCGTTAACGCGTTAACCGGGAAGTGGACTGAAATCAAACATAAAGAACAGGATAGGGGCGGGTATCTTGAGGTTAAACTAAATAAAGCAGGTATACCCACGATCGGAGCTAACGGTTTTTTCATCCGCCGGCAGGTTTTAAACAAATACGGAGTAACCGATTATTTATTCGACATTGACGTACTCTGCGGGTTGATAAGTTCCGAAGGGGAAATAACGATCGCCAAAGTAAAAACAGGTATCATTCACATATTTTCAGGCAGCATAAAAACATTCGCTTTAAAGCAAAAAAGAAGGGTGAGGGATTATATTTATTATTCCAGGCTAGGAACAAGGAAATATCCCTGGAATAGCGTTAAAAAATCCGGGATATTTGTTTTCGCGTTATGCACACTTACACAGGTCCCGCTTTGGGCGCAAAGTATCAAAGGATGCCTAAAGAAGCCTGATACGGCCTGGTTTTTTCACCCCTTGGCCTGTCTTATTACTTTATGGGAATACGGTTGTGCGGCTGTTTCTTCCGTTTTTATTGTAGACAAGCTTGATCGCGGTAAATGGAGGCAATAAAATGAAAAGGGCATTAATTACCGGAGTAACGGGCCAAGACGGCTCATATTTGGCGGAATTTTTACTGCATAAAGGCTACGAAGTTCATGGACTGATCAGGCGGGCGAGCACTTTTAATACCGGGCGCATCGGGCATATTTTTAAAGACGTCCATGACCCTAAGGCCCGCCTCAAGCTTGCTTACGGTGATCTTTCTGACGGCGAACAGACCTCCAATATAATTTACAACGCCAAACCCGATGAAATCTATCATTTGGGCGCGCAAAGCCACGTCCGGGTGAGCTTTGATCTAGCGGAGTATACCGGCGATATCACCGGCTTAGGGACAACCAGGATTCTTGAAGCGTTACGAAGAAGCGGCCACAAGATAAGATTTTACCAGGCTTCCTCAAGCGAGATGTTCGGCAGCGCCAAGCCTCCTCAAAATGAATCCACATTGTTTAGGCCGCGCAGCCCCTATGCCTGCGCCAAGCTGTACGCTTACTGGATGGTGGTCAATTACCGCCAGGGTTACAACATTTTCGGCGCAAACGGCATACTTTTCAACCATGAATCTCCCCGCAGAGGAGAAACCTTTGTAAGCAGGAAGATCTCCCGGGCGGTAGCCAACATTGTGGCCGGAAAACAAAAAAAGCTTTACCTGGGAAACCTGGAGGCAAAGCGCGACTGGGGATACGCTCCTGAATATGTGCAGCTCATGTGGAAGATCCTGCAGCAAAAGACGCCGGATGATTTCGTGATCGGTACCGGGGAATCGCATTCAGTGCGCGAATTCGTGGATTCCGCTTTCGAATACGTGGGCCTTAATTACAAAAAATACGTTGAAATCGATGAACGCTATTTCCGGCCTACGGAAGTGGATAATCTGATCGCGAATACCGCAAAAGCGAAGAAGAAATTGAATTGGCAGCCTAAGATAAAATTCAAACAGCTGGTTAAGATCATGGTAGATGCTGATTTAAGGGCCGCGGGTTTAACTCCTGTGGGAAACGGGGACAGGATATTAAAGGAAGAATTCCCTGACAGATGGTGGAGCGCGGACTAAAAAAAATGAGACGAATTTCTGTAGGTTACCTGGAAATCGGGAAAAAAGAACGTAAGGCCATTTCGGATGTGCTGGATTCCGGCCGTATCTCGGAGGGAGCAAAAACCCTCGAGTTTGAAAAACTCTGGGCCGATTACATCGGCACCAGGTACAGCGTCGCTACCAGCTCCGGCACAGCCGCGCTGATTACCGTTTTAACGGCGTTTAAGTATCTTTACAAGCTGGAAAAACGCCCGAAAGTAATTACTTCCCCTCTAACCTATATTTCAGACGCCAACGCCCTGGTACTTTCCGGGTTTGAGCCTGTTTTTGTGGATATTGACCCTGTTAATTTCTGCGTAACCGCGAAAAACATAAAAGAGCACCTTGCTAAAGCTAAAGACGTTTCAAAATACAGCATGATCCTGCCTATCGACCTTATGGGTTATTCCGTGGAGATCGATAAGATAAAACTCATCGCTAAAGAATACGGTTTGCATGTGATCGAAGATGCCGCTGAAGCGCACGGCACGGTCTATAACGGTAAAAGATGCGGTTCCTCCGCAGACGCAGGCATATTTTCATTCTATATAGCGCACAACCTTTCAGCCGGCGAATTCGGCGCCGTAACTACCAATAACCATGAAATATACCATTTATGCAAAAGGATAAAAGCCAACGGTAGATTTTGTAAATGCCGGGTCTGTTTACGCCATAAGGGAATATGCCCGGGGTTAAAGGAATATGGCGGAGAAGGAGAAGATGATTTTGACCCCAGGTTCCTGCATGATATCATCGGCTACAATTTCAAAGCCATGGAGTTCCAACCCGCCCTCGCTATAGTGCAGCTTAAAAGAATGAAAAATATCATAAAGCGGCGGCAGGAGAACGTCAGGTATTTAAATAAAGGCCTTATTGAATTATCTGATATCCTCAAGCTCCCTTTATACAGCGAAAAAGTGAGCTACCTGGCGTACCCTCTGGTAATCAGGGATCCGGAGTTGATCTCCAGAAAAACCTTGAGAAAAGCTCTTGAGCAGGAAGGGGTTGAGACAAGGCCGTTATTTGGATGCATACCTACTCAACAGCCTGCTTACAAATGGTTAAAGAACAAGTATGCAGGAAAGCTCCCCAACGCGGAATAT
>JAQULD010000151.1 GCA_028719045.1 Candidatus Omnitrophota bacterium
ATTTCGTCACTGATCTCCTTGATCAGGCGCTCCCGCTCCTCCCGCGAAGAAATAAGCGCCCCGGCTTCATCAGTTAGCGCGATATTAATCGCTTTCATTGTCTTCTGGCGTAAATCCGCGATTTTTACCATGTCTCCGGCTACATGGTCCAGCCGGCGTAAATCCAATTCCTGAATAACGCGCTTATGCACCCGTTGTTTTAAGTCGTCTATTTTCTCTTCACCGGTGAGTTTTCTCTCTTTGGGCTTGCGGCCGCCTAAGGAAAGTGACTCCAGAGAAGAAGTATCTTCTTCTAAAAATTCTTTCTTTTTTTCCGCGGCCGGAACAGCCGCTTCCAATTTTTTATGAGAGATAAAAAAATCAGGGTGAGCGAGTAAATCCTCGGCTAATTTATCCAGCACAAGGCTTACGCGCGAACGCGGGCTATCCAGCACAACGGGTATCCCGCGGTTTAAAGCAGAACCCACAACCCTGCCCTCCGACGGAATACGGCTGATTATATCACAGGGCAAAGCCACCCTTACTTCCTGCCAGGATACCGCGCCCGTGCTTTCCGCGCGGTTTAAAACCACGCGCATCATTTTTGCGGGAAAATACAGTGACTGCAATATTTTTATGTCTTCTTTTGCCTGATAAACCGAAAGGATATCGGGGTTAATCGCCAGCAAAATTAAATTTGTCTGCTCAAGGATAGATACCAGCGCTTTATTAAATGTCCTGCCGCTGTCGCAAACGATAAATTCGTATTCTTTACTCAAGTCGCTCAGAACGCAAGAGATAAATTTTTCATCTACATATGGCCGTTCTTCGGCAGTTAGTATGAGAGGGAGGAGATCCATATTTGTAGCGGAATAATGGAGGATATATTCACCAATCTGGGAAGGCGTATAATTACCCTTCTGCCAGTCGGGAATAAGATCAATCAAGGGCTTTTTCGGCTTTAAATTCAAAAGCATCGCCATATTGCCCGGCAGCTGCAAATCTGTATCAAAGAGTAGAACTTTTTTGCCTTTGGTTAATTTTTGCGCTAAGGCAATGGCAAGGTTAGTGACAATAAAAGTCCGTCCTACGCCGCCTTTGGTGCTGAAGATAGAAATAACCTGTGCCATTATTATTCCAGTTTATAGACAATCGGGATGTCTATCCGGAGTTCCTTTTTATTGAGCTCCGCAGGAAACGGGGGATAGGGAGACAACTTTCTAACCATATTCACTGCGTTCTCATCAAATATGTTGTATCCCGATGACTGTTTGACCTCAATCTCTAAGAGCGCGCCCGTAGAATCAAGCCGCAAACCCAAGATTACCGTTCCCTGCATCTGGTCTTGTTTAGCCGCCCAAGGATAAACGAAATTATCCTGTATACGTGTGGTAATTTTGCGCATATATTCGGACATCGCCTGGCTGGCTGCTTCGGCTGAAGGGATTGCTTTAGTTTTAGCGGGCAAAGGCACTGTAATTTTATCGCTTTCTCTGCTGGCTGTGGGAATGGGAACGTTGGCGGTTGAAGGAAGCGGCTGCGTCTTCGCTGCTTCGGCAAGCGCGGGTTCTTTTATAATCGTGGGGGTAAGCGTAATCATCAACTCTGTATCTCCTCGCTCGCCTGTACCGCCCCCTATCGTGGCTGTTTTTTTTCTAAAAAATATACCTAACACCGGTATATCCCCCAAGAAAGGGGTTTTGCGGACATCTTCTTCGGACTTTTGCTTTATCAACCCGCCTATACCCATCATCTGGCCGTCATTAAGATAAAGCTGGGTGGATGCGTTGCGCTTGCTTAAAGGATACGCCTTGGCCGTAGTCGTAGTCGTGCCGCCACCCGTTGAACCAATGGTCTCCGCTGTGCCCACGTCGCTGACTTCCACGTTCAATGCCAACTTAATCTGTTTATCTTCGGTTACCGTGGGTTTTATCTTTAATTTAATGCCGAATTCTTTATATTCTATATTTGTGCCGCTGGCTCCGCTGGTAGCCGCTATGGTGGTATTGAATATGGGCTTTTCTCCGCCTACCAACAATTCAGCTTCCTTGCCGCTCTGGCAAGCAAGCCGGGGCTGAGAAAGTATGCGCGCCTTACCTTCCTGAACCAGGGCATCTAATTTTAAAGTGAATGCATCGCGGTTTACGTTTGATACTTTAAATAGCTTTCCCCACGTTGTGCCTAGGCTGGCTATTCCTGGAGAGCCTAATTCGGTAATATTAACGGAGCCTGGAAAACTAAAACCTAAAGTTGAAGTGGCATCTTTATTTAATTCCAGGACTTGCACATTAATCTCTACTACCGCCCTTTCTTCTTTTAACTGGATAAGATTAGCGGTTTTGCCTTTAAGTGAACTTAACGCGACATCCAGGCGCTCTAAATCCGCAGGCGTCTTTACGCTTCCTAAAAGCAAAACCTTGCCTTCGTTATCCGAGGGCCGCGTAAAGACATCGGGAAGGTTCAATTCTTTTAACAGGGCGTCTATTCTTTTTTTAACCAAATTCATATCTTCCAGAAAAACCTCTACCCGTAATGCATGCTGTCCGGCGGCATCCCACCAGACTAAATTGGTTGTGCCCGCGCTCTTAGCCGCCACCAGCATATCCTCTTTGCTTACTGAACTGACGTCAATAATATTGGGGTTATTAATCACCACGCGGGTGGGAGTATTTACGGAAAAAACCTTGACCTCGCCAACGTATAAGGTTATAAGCTCCGGTTCGCTGGAATAAGCCCGGCCGGCAAGCAAAATAAAAAACAGTAAAAATGCGTGCTTAAAAATATTCTTCATTTTTCTTTACTTGACGCGGATAAGGGGACAATTTCCTTTTGCAGCCCGCGGTATATCTCAACTACCGGCTGGCCTTCCAAACCGGCTTTTTCGCCCTGGCTGGTAGACAAGTAATTCAACAGAGTATCCCAGTCAGCCGGTGCAACCGCCTCAATCTTGGTATCCTGTGAAGAACGCAGGGCTAATTTAATCTTGCCGTGTTCCTGGACAAAAGAAAGTAATGCCGCTTCCTGGGGCGTAAGCGCAAAAGTAACGGTTTGCGCCGCCGCGGAAGCGCTGCTTTCTTTTGTTTTGTTTCTTGAAGTGACCAGTTCATTTCCCATTGCTAATACTTGAATACCTTGAAAAAGAGAGATTAAGCGCGGCTCTGATTCTTCCTTTGCCGGCGCGGCAGTTCTCCTAGGTAAAGCAATAAGCGCAAATATATCCACGTAATCGCCGGGTTTTAGCAAACTGGCGATGCTGGAAAGGTTATCCACTGAAACAGTTACTGCCCTTTTGCCTTCGGGCGTAATTTCCGAAAGGGTCTTGCCGACGTTACCGGGAGGAAGAAGTTTTGTGCTCAGTATCTGCTCTTCGGCGCCGATCGGACCGGAAGCAATCTGGCCAATAACCTGTTCAAGAGAAGTAACTGCGCCGGGCTGGATATATTCCATTGGCACCTGTTTAAATGTAAGGTCTTCGGCGGTAATCGGCGTCTGCACCGGAATCTCTCTTTTTGCCACCAGTACAACCCCCATGGTCACTTTTGGTTTGGCAGCCTGGGCCTTTTGTTCCGCTTGCCTCATCTTAT
>JAQULD010000152.1 GCA_028719045.1 Candidatus Omnitrophota bacterium
AGCTGTACTTTAGCCTTGCCTTTTACCAATTCCCCTTTTCCGCGGTAATACACCCCTGCTTCAGGCCCTTCGAGCGACGAGTGTATCAGGCTTATTCCCGGTTTAAACGGGTGGTTTATCAGGAAATTCTTGGAAGTCCAAACTGTGAGATTATTGCTGTAAATATCCACAGCGTTAACACGTCCGACTTCGGCAAGAGAAGCGTTGACTAAAGGGGTCGCAAGCCTTCCGCCGACTTGCATATTATTCACTACTTCAGCGTCAGTAGAAACATGAAGGTTACCTTCAACCCATAATTTATAGCCGTGTCTATTGTCAGAACCGATCGCCACTCCCCCGGAATCCATGGCTACTGTAGCCAGATCCCAGGCACTGATCGGTGGCACCATGGCGCTAAATTGCAAGAAAGGCGAATGTACAAAGGAAAGAATAGTACCGTTGGTTACGATTTTCCAAGCCTGCGCGCTGACAGATCCGGGAGCAGTTCTGCCCATAAATATCGCGCCATCATTATAACTGAATATACTAAGGTTCCCGGCATCCTGATTAATCGTAGCTAAAGCTGAACCTACCCCGGCAGGGCCGACTACGGCGTTTTCCGCGTGGACTCTTCTATATACTCCGTTTGGGGAAGGATAATAAGTGGTTATCGTAAGTTGTTCCTGGGCATAAGCAAAAGAAAAGAAAATAGAGATAAAAACAAGAAAAAAACCGGTGATTTTCTTATGCATTCCTTCCTCCTGTATGGTATATTTGATAATCGGTGGAATAAATACAAATTATACAAGATTATATTATATATTATACGTCCTATATGTCAACATATAATCTTTATATATCTCTTTGATTTTCACACGGATAAGCCGATTTGCCAGATTTTTTCCTGAGGCGGTTAAAACTTTGATATAGTTATCGGTGTAGCCTTCCCAGCAGCCGGTATCTTCTTTGCTTTTTGATTCAATGAGCACCTTAAATTCTTTTTTAATGAATTTATTTTTAAAATCGCGCGAGCATTTTTCCGCCAAATTATTTAAGGCGCAAAGCCTTAGTTTCATTATTTCCGGGGCGACTTGGTTTGAGAAACCGGCGGCGCGTGTGCCCTGCCTTGGGCTGTAAGGAAATATATGCGTTTTTAAAGGCAATATTTCTTTTATTAAACGGGCGGTATTTTGGAAGTTTTCTTCTTTTTCGCCCGGGAAACCAACCATAATATCGGTTGTTATAGCGATTTGCGGCACAGCGCGCTTTATCTTATTTACCAATTCCAGGTAATCCTTGCGGCTGTATTTGCGGTTCATTTCTTTTAGGATTTCATCATCGCCGCTTTGCATGGGGATATGCAGGTGGCGGCATAATTTTTTGGAGGCCGCTATTTTTTGTATTAATTCCCCGGTTACCTGGTTTGCCTCTATTGAACTGAGCCTTAAGCGCCATAACCCTTCTATTTTTTCAAGGGCGTTTATCACATCGACAAGGTTTCTCCGGGGCGCAAGCCCTTTCCCGTAAGAACCAAGGCATATGCCGGTAAGCACTATTTCCCTGAAGCCGTTCTCAACCAGTTTTTCAGCCTCATAAACGATTTCCTTTAAAGGCCTGCTTCTGGAACCACCTCTGACCAGCGGCACTTTACAGTACGAACAAAAGTTATCACAGCCGTCCTGGATTTTGAGGAATGCCCTGGTGCGGCCGCAAAAGTTGTTTATTCCGTCGGGGAAGAACCTTTTGCTGATAATGTAATTGATCCCTTTTATGCCTGATAGGTCCTTGGAGTCTTTTTCCGCCAGGCAGCCCGTGACAATGATCCTGGCGTTTTTGTTTTCTTTGGCGCAGCGTTTGATCAGGTACCTTGATTTTTTATCCGCGCTTTGAGTGACCGAACAGGTGTTGATCAGGTAAAAATCCGCTTTCTTTTCCCCGCGTATCTCCGAAAAGCCTTTTTTCAGGAAATTTTCCCTGATGCTTTGGGTATCGTATTGATTTACTTTGCAGCCAAGGGTATAAAACTTTATGGTTTTCATTTATAGAGAAGAGAAACGTATGTAGCTGGCGACTGCCACGGCGGCTGTTTCCACGCGCAGGACAAGCTCTCCCAAACTGACCGGGACGCATCCTGTTTTTAAAGCGAGCGCTGTTTCTTTCGGGGAAAAATCCCCTTCCGGGCCTATAAGTACCAGTATATTATTATGCCTCTGTCCGGAAAGGACA
Organism: Candidatus Omnitrophota bacterium; assembly: GCA_028719045.1. The sequence goes on from JAQULD010000152.1 coordinate 2,206, forward strand.
TCTTTAATGGATTTCCTTTCCCCTTCCAAGGTGGGGATGAGTTTTAAGTCGAAGGCCGAAGACCCGGATAGCGCTTCTTCAAAAGTCATTACCTCTTCTACGAGCGGCAGGACTTTTCTCTGGCTTTGCTGGCTTGCGTTCAAAGCGATTTTTCTCCAGCGGCCAAGCCGGAGTGCTTCTTTGTGGCTGTCTAATTTGACTATAGCCCTTTCTGTTTGCAGGGGAATGATCCGTTCCGCTCCTAACTGGGTTAATTTGTCGATTATATCGTCAAATTTCGACTTTTTAGGTATAGCGCAGGCAATCGTGAATCTGGCGCCGGTTTCTGCGGCCCTGGTTATCCTGGTATTTATTTTTAATATTATCGACTGGGGAAGCATCCGTTCAACGGCGCATTCGTACTCATTGGCCATATCGTCGAATATAACCAGCTTTTCATTTAATTTCACCCGCAATACTTTCCTGAGATGGTTGATTAAGGAAAGGTCAGTAACATTTATGGTGTCTCCGGATATATCTTTTGAGTTACAGAAAAATCTGCGCATTTTTAGAAGCTCCTTGCTATTAATTGTATCCCTAAAACGATAATGACCAGCCCGCAGATAAAGCTGAAAACGCGGTAGTAATTGGATTTCTTGTCGGTTAACAGCCTGGTTATTAAACCGCTTAACAGGACCAGCAGTATTAAAGGCGAAAGGATCGTGCCTATTCCGAAAGATAAAGCGAAAAACATGCTTTGATACCAGGCTTTGGATACGAGCGTCGCATAAGAAAGGATGGCTAAAAGAGGCGCGCAAGGCAAAAGGCCCATAAACATGCCCATAAAAATAACGCTTTTTTTGTCTTGCGCGATAAGGTTTTTTTCAAGGAATTTCCAGGCCCTGTTGTTCCGGCAGAACGCCATGCTTTCGCATGAAAACCCCTGTATCTTATCGAAAGCGATAAGTATGCCTATAAGGCAGATAAAAATGCCTCCTGCGGCCATCACGAATCTCCAAAGGCTCCCTAACAGCCTTTGCGCCGCGAAATTACCTAAAAAAAAGACCAAAACGCTTAAAGCCAGGTAAATAAAAAGTTTCGCCAGGGAAAATAAGAGATAAACCCAAAGCCCTTTAGCGGCATTCTTTCCGCTTCCCGCCACGTATGACACCAGGATCGGCCCGCAGCTTGCCATGCACGGCCCGGAACCAAAGATAAGCCCGTAAAGGAACAGGCTGATTAATATCTTATGCATGTTTTAGAAATTCTTCTCGGAGAATACTTCGGCGGAAAAAATATAAATGTCCGTGGATTTGTCTTTCCAGGCGTCAGGA
>JAQULD010000153.1 GCA_028719045.1 Candidatus Omnitrophota bacterium
AAATATTTCGCCAGCCCAAAAGATATGGGCTCGGAGAAAAACTGGCATATAAATTGGGATAAGGTGCGGATTGCACAGTGTTTTCTGGATGCCTTTATCTGTTTATTGGTATATTTTGCTGTACGGATTATTTATCAGGGGCCGGCCTGGCCGGCGCTGGTTTCGGCATTCTTGTATAGTCTGAGCTTCTATAATATTTATTATACAAAAGCCCTGCTTTCCGAATCGCTGGCGGCTTTTCTGCTAAGCCTGTCGGTTTTACTTTATCTATTATGGCTAAAACAGGATTACCGATGGGGTTTGGGCCTTTCGGGAGCGTGTTTTGGGTTAACAATATTAACCAGGCCGGAATATATCCTGCTCCCGTTGGCCATGGCGGCTTATATATTTTTGCGTAACCGCAACACCTTTAGCGAAGCCGCTAAAAATGCGTTGATTTTTATCCTAAGCGTTATAATTATCATCGCCCCATGGACATTGAGAAATTATCTGGTTTTTAAAAAACCGGTGATGATTGCTACCGGTGAACTGGGATACAGTTTGTTCCTTGGCACCTTTGAAGGCAGCCAGGCCTGGCACGGCTGGGGGGACATTCCGGAAGGAATGTCGCAAGGCAGCCGGGGAAAGGTGGTTTCATTATACGATAAATGGGATTATTTTATGCGCACAGGCGGTATAAAAATTATGGATATTGACCGCTCTTTTATGAAATTGGCGCAAGCCCGCATACGTGAGCGCCCTTTTGCCTGTTTACAATCGTGGCTGCATAATATAAGGCGCTTATGGTACCAGAATTATATACCGATGTATCTTTACAAAGAGCCGTCCGGAGGGTTCTTTATTTTTTATTTCTTGTCCGCTTTATATGCGTTTTTTAAAAGCCCGGGGCAGGAAAAGGCTTTAATGGCCCCGGTCGGCATAATATTCGCCTATCTTAGCGTGGTTTTTCTGCCTTTGCATATAGAACCGCGTTACGGTGTTGCGCTGATGCCCGCTATCATTTGTTTGTCCGGGCTGGGGCTATGGAAAATATTAAAAACTATTGCTGGAGCAATGCCTTTTAATGCAAATTAATGCAAATTAATGCAAAATAAAATATCCCTTTTTATCCCTTTTTATAATTGCCGTGATTTGATCAAGCTTAATATAGAAAAGAGCTGCAAAGCGCTTTCGGATGCAGGCTTTGCTTTTGAGTTATTCATTGTTGACGACAATTCAAGCGACAGGTCCTGCGAATTGGCCGCGGAGATCGAGAGGATGCCGCGAAACACAGAAAGGTGCGTAAAATACCTGTTTTATTCCGAAGGCCCTTCCCGCAGAGAAAATCTGGCCAAATCTTTTTTCCTGGCAGGGGGGGATATTATCTGTTTCATTGACGCGGATTTCTCCTGTGATGTTTCTTTCCTGGTCAAAGCCATAAAAACCCTTAAAGAACACCGGGTTGATATGGTAATCGGCAGCCGCTATGTCAAGGGGGCAAAAGCCAAAAGGCGCCTCGTCAGAAGGGTATTAAGTTTTTTCTATAATTTAGCCATACGCCTGCTTCTTGGTTCGGGCATAAAAGACCATCAGTGCGGATTAAAGGCCTTTAAAAAGGCGGAGCTTATGCCGGTCATCGAGAAGATGGGGTATGATGAAAAGTTTATCAGGGGCTGGTTCTGGGACGCGGAACTTCTGGTCAGGGCGCAAAGGGCGGGGCTGTCGATAATTGAGATGCCGGTTGATTGGCGTTACGCGGATATAAGTACTTTTAACCTTAGAAAAGAATTGAAGTGCCTGAAAGCGATCGTTAAATTTAAGATGGGGCTGCGCTAAGCTATACCGATATGAAAAATATTCCGGATGATTGCAAAGGATATTACGACCTGGGAGATTCCTATTTTTGGATAGCCGCTCATTGCGACCTGGTAACCAGATTCGTTGAGCCGCTCGTGAAGAAACGGGAGAATCCGCGGGAAACGATGATCCTGGATGCCGGCTGCGGCTACGGCAGCTTGATATCCAGGCTTAAATCCTACGGGAAAATAACCGGATTGGACACTTCGCTGGACGCCTGCTCTTTTTGCAGGAATAAATACGCGGTAGCGTTAACGCAGGCATCAGCGGAAAATACGCCTTTTCGGGACAACACCTTCGATTTTGTATTCGCTACAGAGGTTATCGAGCATATCCGGAATGACGGCGAAGCGATGAAGGAACTTTACCGGATACTTAAGCCGAAGGGATATCTGATTGTTACAGTACCTGCGTTCATGTGTTTATGGGGCCACCACGATGAACAGTACGGCCATATCCGCCGTTATACCAAAGAAAAGTTTTTGAAAATAGCGGCGCAGGCGGGTTTTTCCGTTAAAGAGTCGCATTACTTTAAATTTTTCTTGTTCCTGCCGCTGCTCGCGCTTAGAAAAGCGAAGCAAATCGCTTCCAGTAAATCGGATGATTTTTATAAAATAAACCCTTTCCTTAATTTTCTGTTGCATAAATTGCTGAATCTGGAGATCCCTCTTTGCTCTATCATGGAACTGCCCGTTGGGGCTAATTTATTTACGATCTTACGTAAAGATTAACAAACCAATATGAAGAAAACAATAATATATTTCTGGATCGTCCTCATTTCTATCATGCTCGTCAGGGTGCCTTTAATATCGATCCCTTTTTTCAATGTGGACGAGGGAAGCAGCGTTGTCATCGGCAATACCGTATTAAACGGGGGGATAATGTACCGGGATGCTACCGACGGGCGCGGCCCCGTCACCTATTTTCTATATGCCGCGATATCTTTTCTGTCAGGGAAAAACAATATGACGGCAGTCCATGCCGGATTAGCCTGTTTAATCATCCTGGAAGCCTTTGTGCTCTATCTTATAAGCGGCCTGATCTACGGGAAAAAATCAATCCTCTGGACGGCTGTCTGCCTTGGATTGTTTTCTTACACTCCGGGGTTCCGGGATAAGCTGGCCTTCCACGGCGAATGGGCCAGTATAGTCTTTACGAGCCTCGGTGGTTACTTCTTCCTGAAATATATATTTAAAAACAAGTACCTGTTCCTGTTCATCAGCGGACTTTCATTCGGATTGGCTTTTTTCGCCAAGCAGCTTTCGATGCTTGATTACGCGGCTACGCTTCTTTTTTGCTCCGGGTTTGTTTATTTAACAAAAAAAGATACAAGCGTTTTAGCCAAAAGTTTATTATCCAGCTTCCTGGGCTTCCTTACAGTCGCCCTGGTCTTCGTTTGTTATTTTTACGCAAACCACGCGCTTAGCGATTTTATTTTCTACTTTTGGGGCTACTACAGCCATTATTACGTGCCAGCTTTGTCAATTATGGAGCGGATAAGGATCGCCGGTTCCGGGTATGTGCCTGCGTTTACCGGTTTTTTCGCTCTCCTGATCTTCTTCGTCAATTACAGGATGACGGATAGCCATAAAAACAAAACACGGGAACTTTTTATCGATCTATATGTTTTATCCTGGTTTATCTTTTCTT
>JAQULD010000154.1 GCA_028719045.1 Candidatus Omnitrophota bacterium
TGGAAAATTCGCTTTCACTATTTAAGATCAAACGCCTCCAGCTTAATTCCCTGGCTAATTCCCCGATGCTTGAGGGAGATTTCTCCATCTCCAAATTGCTTACTTCCGATTAAAAAAGCCTTTCGCTGTTAACTATTAGCTTGACAAAGAGAAAACTTTTTTATATACTCTCTAATTAGAGAGTAAGAGGAGGTTGAGCATCCATAACATTTACTTAATAAAGGACTTAGCTCGTATTTCCGGTCATTCTATCCATACCATAAAATATTATCTAAAGATCGGTTTAATAAAAGAGATCAGCCGAAGCCCCGAGACCCGTTTCCGTTACTTTGACGATTCCACCGTTCAAAAATTAAAAACAATCCATTCCTTAAGAAAACAGGATAAATCCATAAAAGAGATACAAAATGAGTTATTATAACGTAATCGGCCTGCAAAGAGAGCCTTTTTCAACCAGCCCCGACCCGGAATTTCTCTACCGCTCAAACAGCCATTATTCGGCCCTTAACCGCCTGGAAATCGCGATAAGGCTGCGCCGCGGGCTAAGCGTGATCCTGGGCGATGTAGGCATGGGAAAAACCACGCTTTCGCGCGCGCTCCTGCAAACATTCAAAGACGAAGAGGATTTTATTTTTCATATGATCCTGGATCCTAGCTATAAATCCGAATACCAGTTCCTGCAGAACCTGATAAAGATCTTCGGCATAACCGCGGAATTCAACTCCACGCTTGACTTCAAGGAAGAACTGGAGAAATACCTTTTCCAGAAAGGCGTCAACGAAAACAAGACCATCGTTTTGCTTATCGACGAAGGCCAGAAGATGAGCCCGGAAAACCTGGAAGTCTTAAGGACGCTGCTTAATTACGAGACCAACGAATATAAATTGCTGCAGCTTGTGATCATGGCGCAGATAGAACTTCTCCCGCGCATAAAGCGCATCAACAATTTCATGGACAGGATAGCTTTAAAATACACCATTAACCCGCTTGATGAAGAGGAAACCCGGGAAATGATAAACTTCAGGCTTACACAGGCCGGGTTCCACAACCGCGACGGTTTATTCAGCGACAAAGCGGTAAAATTAATATACCAGCATACCCAGGGTTATCCGCGCAAGATAGCCATGCTTTGCCACGACGCCCTGGAGTCAATAGTGATGAACGAACAGTTTGAAATAAACGAAGAGACCATCGAAAACCTTATAAAATCGCGCAAAGAACCATGAAAGATAATACTACGCCTGAAGAGAGATTATTGAAGCTGATACGTAAAGGCGGGAAACTTTATCCTCCCAGAGGAATAGCCCGGGAAGATCCGGTTAAACGCGGCCTTCCGGCCCCGAATTTTTCCGTGATCCAGTTGGCAAAAAGGACACTGCCGTTCTTAAACATAAAAAGGGCCGTCCTGGCCGTTTTTATACTCTCATGCGTTTACCTGGTGATCTCCCTGGTATATCCGTTTTTCTCCTTGAAAACCATAAAGCTTCCGGAAACAAAAGCCGAAAAGGCCCTTCCGGCTGAGGCGGAAAAACAAAAACCGGAAATAAGACCGCTTGAATCTTATACGCAGGGAATAGAGAACCGCAGGATCTTCGGCAGCGCCCAGGGCGATTATTCCCAGAAAACCGGGGACAAGATAAACCCCGACCTGATCAAAGACATTAATCTCATCGGGATCATCTCCGGTGACAATCCCCAGGCGATCATAGAGAACAAAGCGGCCCAAAAGACTTATTATGTCAACAAAGGCCAGTTTATCGGGGAATTCCTGGTGGAAGACATAAAAGAAGGAAAAGTAATATTAAATTATAATGGACGCCGGTTCGAACTTTATTTATAATCATAAGAGAGGAAAAAATGAAAAATAAAATATTGCTATCATTGGCTGTTTTCTTTATCTTTTCTTCCGTTTCTTTGTTCGCCCAGTCCCAAAGCCCCAAACCTAAAGAAGCGCCCCAGAATAAAATAACCCTGGATATAAAAGGCATGGATATCACCGATGTCTTAAAAATGCTGGCGACCCGCGCGGGAGTAAACATCGTGATCGGAAAAAACGTGACCGGACGGGTCACTATGTTCTTAAAAGACGTCGATGTCCAGGACGCCTTTGAAATAATCCTTTTGTCAAATGAGCTGGCTTACGAAAAAAAAGGGGACATCCTGAACGTCATGACCCAAAGGGACTACGAACTGCAATACGGGGAAAGGTTCCTGGATAAAAAAGAGGCCAGGGTCATACGCCTTCAGTACGCGAAGGCCGCGGATTTGTCAAAATCCCTGACCCAGATAAAAAGCAATATCGGCAGGGTGATCGCTGATGAAGGCTCAAACACCCTGACCTTGATAGATGTGCCTGAAAAATTAAAAGAGATGGAGGAATTTATCAGGAATACCGACCTGCCTGTGCAAACAAAAGTTTTTTCCTTGAATTATTCCCAGGCGGACAAACTAAGCGCCAAGATCCAGGAATCGATCACCAAAAGCGTCGGTTCCATGAAAATTGACGAGCGCACCAATAAGATCGCGATAACGGATTACCCCCAGAAACTGGATGAGATCGGCAAGATCATCGCGGCGTTCGACGAAAAAACGCCTCAGGTCTTAATCGACGCGCAGATCATAGAAATAAGCCCGGAAAAAAACCAGTTCGCGATGGGGGTGGACTGGGACTACTGGCTGAAAAACCACGTCAGGCTCATCGGCTCGATGCCGGCGCCTTCTCTTACGGATATCGCTTCGATTCCCAATAAATTATCTTTAGGCGTAGCCGCTTCCAACGAACAGGTAAACTCTACCGGGCAATACTCCTCCGTCATAGATATGCTGCAGGTCATCGGAAAAACCAAGATCCTTTCCAGCCCCAGGATCATGGCTTTGAACAACCAGGAAGCCAGGATACTGGTCGGCACAAAAGAAGCCTACATCACATCGGCTGTCTCCCAGACAGGGCAATCATCCGTAACCTCGCAGACCGTGAATTTCGTGGACGTAGGCATAAAACTTTATGTAACCCCCACGATTAACCGCGACGGCTTCGTCACCATGAAAATAAGGCCGGAGATCAGCTCTTCTAAACGCACAGATATAACTTCCGAAGGCCAGATCACGCAAATACCCATAGTCACGACCTCGGAATCGGAAACCACCATAATGGTAAAAGACGGGACGACCATAATCATAGCCGGGCTAAAAAAAGACAGCCAGGATAAAGAAGTATCCAAGATCCCCTGGTTAGGGGACATACCCCTGTTAGGTTATTTGGCCAGGAATACAAAGATCGAATATATAAAAACGGAACTGGTGATCTTCATCACTCCGCATATCATAACCGGGGAAGAACCCACCGTTTACACAAGCCTCACCAACGACCAGGACATAAATTACATCCCGTCGTTCGC
>JAQULD010000155.1 GCA_028719045.1 Candidatus Omnitrophota bacterium
CCAGGGAAAGACTGAAGGGTTGTTTAAACCGTATATCATAAAAGAACTGGGCGGTATAAAAGTGGGCGTAATCGGCCTGACCACGCCTTATGCCACGCAGAAAACACAAAACTATAAATTTGTCGAACCTTTGCCCGCGGTCCAGGACGCGGTAAGCAAACTGAAAAAACAAGGCGTCCAGGTCATCGTCCTCTTAAGCCACTTAGGCGAGAATGACGATATGAAGCTGCTTAAAGTTGTCCCTGAGATAAACATCATTATTTCCGGCCACAGCCGTTCCAAGGAGGAGCCTTCCAGCAAGGTCGGCAATACCATAATCTTGCGGCCGACCTGGCAGGGGAGGAGGCTCGGAAAGTTAACCCTGAGTATGGAAGGCGCTAGAATAGCCGATTATAAGACGGAAGATATCCGCCTTTCCGATAATATTAAAGACGACCCGGAGATACTCGCTATACTGCCGCATTGTTTTTCCGATCTTAACTGCAAAAAAGGAGGGCTTTCCGGCGTTTGCCAGAATCCCGGCTCAATGCAGGCGCAATGTATATTTAACCAGGCGGCAAAAGTCCCTCTTACTATCATTACCGTAAAGAACTGTATTGCCTGTGACAGCACAAAAGTGGTTACTTACCTGAAAAGGCAATTCCCGGGCCTGGCGGTATCCTATCTTTACTATCCGGCGCAAGCCAGCGAAAAGATGGTTAAAGAATACGCTATTGAAGGGCTGCCGGCTTACCTCCTGGGTAAAGAGGCTGAGCGGGAAAAAGCTTTCGGGGATTTGAAGGAAAACCTGGAGAAAAAAAAGGATATTTACCTGCTAAAGCCGACCTTTAGCGGGGTAGCTTATTTCCTGGACAGAAAAAAAATCAACGGTAAACTGGATTTATTCTTTAGCCTTTTCGATAAAGGTACTATTGAACTTCTCGCCGCGATAAAGGATTTTAATCCGCAGGTGCATTTTTTAACCTCAGAGGAAAACGGTCGTTTTGCGGCGCCGGGGGGGCAGCTTGAGTTAGAGGAAGACGCGCGCTGCGTCTGCGTGCAAAAATATTACCCTCAGGTTTTCTGGGATTATTTAAGCTGCCGCGCGGGAAATATCCATAGTTCCTGGTGGGATGAATGCTTGCCGCAGTTAGACAGCCAGAAAATAAAAGACTGCGCGCGTTCGCAGGAAGGTAAAACCCTTCTTCAGGAGAACGCCGCCCTTAACAAAGAATTAAAGGTCATGCTCGGCCCTACGTATCTAATAGATAACAAGGAGATATTCAGTTCGCAAGGTCTCCCTACTAAGGAAGAATTCAAAAAGATATTCAGGAGGTAATAATTATGGCTGGACCAAAAATTTATATCGTAGACGTAACGAACCGCGACGGAGTGCAGACATCGCGTATCTGCCTTTCTAAACTGCAGAAAACGATGATAAACATGTACTTGAACGAACTGGGAGTTTTTCAATCCGAGTTCGGTTTCCCGATCACGCGCCATGAGACCAATTATATCAATGCCAACCTGGAACTGGCAAAAAAAGGGGCGTTGTCCCCGATCAGGCTCGGAGGCTGGCTGCGGGCGACCAAGGAGGACGTAAAAGCGGCTTTTAAACTCGCTGTGGGGCTGGAGCATTTGAACCTTTCCATATCGACGTCCGACCAGATGATAGTGCATAAATTTAAAGGCAAACTCGACCACGCCTCGATCATAAAAGAAATGGAAGAAGCGGTGAAAGAAGCCCGTAAGCAGGGCGCGAAATCGATCGGCGTAAACGCGGAGGATGCCTCGCGCACGCGTATGGAATACCTGATCGAGTTCTCCAAAGCGGCAAAAGAAGCAGGCGCCGACAGGATAAGATACTGCGATACCCTTGGCTGCGATTCGCCTTTCAGCATATACGAGCGGATCAAACAGCTTACCGAGGCAGTGCAGCTGCCTATCGAGGTCCACTGCCATAATGATTTAGGGTTAGTAGTGGCCAATTCGGTCTGCGGGGCTATGGCGGCCAATGACGCCGGTTATGACGCTTATATCAATACCTGCGTAAACGGGATGGGCGAGCGGGCCGGCAACGCGGACTTGGTGGCGGTTATCCTTGCCATTAAATACGGCAACATCGTAAAGGATAAATACATTCTAGACGAACGTGTGAACCTTAAACAGGCGTGGAAGATCTGCAAATACGCTTCTTACGCTTTCGGAATACCAATCCCTATAAATCAGCCGGGAGTGGGGTCAAATGCTTTTGCCCATGAATCCGGTATTCACGCGGATGGCGCTCTCAAGGACAGGCGCAATTACGAATTGTATGATTACGAAGAGTTGGGGAGAGGCGAGCCTGAAATAATCGAAACCGGCCGTAAGATCACAGTGGGAGAATATTCAGGTATCAAAGGTTTCAGGAACGTATACGATAAATTAGAGGTGGTGTTCCATAACGATGAAGAAGCCACCAATCTTCTGGAACTGGTGCGTTATGCCAATGTGCACAACCAGAAGCCTCTTGTGGACGATGAATTGAAGTTCATCGCCAAATATCCCGATATCGCGCGGACAATATTTACCATGGTCCCGTAACCAAAAATTTAACTTAAAAATAATAACTATAATATGAATACAGTCATAGTAGGGGCACAGTGGGGTGACGAAGGAAAAGGCAAGATCATCGATATCTTATCCGCTAAAGCTGATTTCATCGCCCGCTACCAGGGCGGCAGCAACGCAGGACATACGGTCGTGGTAAAAGGCAAGGGCTATATTTTTCACCTTATCCCTTCCGGCATCCTGCATAAGGGAAAGATCTGCTGTATCGGGAACGGGGTTACCGTAGACCCGGCGTCTCTTATTAAAGAGATCAATGATTTGTCTCGCGCCGGCATAAATATAGACGGACGCTTAAAGATTTCCAATCTCGCGCACGTGATCATGCCTTACCACAAGGTATTAGATACGCTGCGCGAATCAAGGCGGGCCCATAAGATCGGGACCACCGGGCGCGGGATAGGCCCTTGCTACGCGGATAAAGTGAACCGTTGCGGCATCAGGATGGTCGACCTGCTGAATCCGGCGATATTAAAAGAAAAACTAAACGATAATTTAAGGGAGAAGAACGAGATCTTTAAGAAAGTATACCGCCATGGCGGTTTTAATTTCAGTTCTATTTATAAGGAATATTTGAATTATGGCTCGGTTCTCTCCGGTTACATCTGCAATACCGCCTCATTACTGAACGAAGCGGTCAGGAATAAGAAAGAGGTTTTATTCGAAGGGGCGCAGGGCAC
>JAQULD010000156.1 GCA_028719045.1 Candidatus Omnitrophota bacterium
ATTTTAATGGCCCTCAGGTAACAGACCTCCGCTTCATCTATCATCCCTTTTGTTTCATACATGACCCCAAGGTCATTATAAGCGGGAGCGTACATCGGATCAAGCTCTGTCGCTTTTTTATAAAGCGCGAGGGCCGCGTCGATATTGCCTGAATTCTGCAGCTGCTGCCCCTGGCTGCGATACATTCTCGCCTGCTGGCTGAACGCGCCCATGTCGTCTCCTGAAGCGCTTCCGGAAACGCCGATCAATCTTGGGGACTGCTGGGCAAAACAAGGCGCAGAGACAATAATCCCTAGGGAAATCAATATCAGGGCTGTTTTTAAGGGGATGTTTTTATGGTTTAAGGTGAGCATATTTATAGTCTTTAAATTAATATTACAGAAAACCCCAAAAAAGTCAAGTAAAATTAAAACTATTGTTGCGCCAAGGCTTTAACGAGGGTTTCCGCAAGGATACGGCTCTCATTCGATATCGTATCAAAGCCCTTAACTGAATCATCCGCCCCTTTTACCTTGGAGGCCAAACCGCAGGAAAAAATATTGCTGATGCTGGTGCGCATTTCCGCGTCCACGCTTATAAAATCAGCGTTTATTTCCACTCCGGTATTTTTAAGGAAATCGATGTTGCTCTTTAATTCATCCATGAAAATCACCGCGGAGGCCCCGATGATCTTTCCTTCGCTTAGTTTAACCGCCTGCACCTGGGATTCCCCGATTATCTCCAAAAGATTGCTGTTTATCACCTCTATCCTCTTTTCGGCCCCGGGCTCCGCGCTGTCCTCTTTTAGCGCGCCGGAAGCAGAGGTATTGATGACTTTTATTTCTTTGTTTTTAGCCGCGAAACTTGCCGCCGCCTTCATGACCAGGCCGTCCCTGCCCGCCAGGCATACAGTGTCACCCACAAAATACCCTTCTATTTTCTTTAAGTCTGCCAGCGAATAAAAACAGAATACCCCGTTTTTTTTCGCTCCCGGGATATCAGGCAAAATGAATTTCCTTCCGGAGCACACAACCAGGAAATCGTACCCCAGCGCTTCTTTTTCCTTGCAGTAAACGACCCGTTTTTGCGCGTTGACCAAAGTCACCCTGGTATCGCTTAAGAATTCTATATTTTTTTGCTTATAAAAATCTGGGCTGGCAAGGAAAATGTCCTTTTCTTTCATTTCGGAAGATACTAAATTAAAAAGCTTGCTCCGGTCATAAAAGGGGTAGCTTTCCTCGGTCAGCAAAGTTATGGAACAATCGTTGTTTGACTGCCTTAAATTTACCGCCACGTTGTGCCCGGCGGCCGAAGCTCCTATAATAATTATTTTTTTCATAGTTTAGAGGCCCGCAGCGTTTAAAACTTCGGGCACGATTTTATTCCAGCCTATCGGCATGATATGCACGCCCTGGCACATGGGTTTTAATTCCTTGATAAGCCTTGCGGCTATCTCGATCGATTTCCGCTGTTTATCTTTTGCCTCATCCATTTCCTTTATTAAATCTTCCGGGACCAAAACCCCCGCCACATTTTTATTCATGTACCTGGCCATTCCGGCGGATTTTAAAAGGACGATGCCCACCAGGACCGTGGCCTTTAAATGTTTTATCTTCGCGATAAACTGCTCAAACGCTTTAACATCGTATACCGCCTGGGTCTGGAAAAATTGCGCTCCCGCTTCTATTTTTTTCTCCATTTTAATGATCTGAGGCTCAATGGGGTCCTGTCCGGGATTAACCACCGCGCCGAGGCAAAACTTGGGCGCGCGGCCTTCCAGTTTGTTCCCTTTCATGTCAAGGCCTTCCTCAAGCTTTGCTGCTGCCTGCAAAAGCTGGACAGAATCCAGGTCAAATACCGGCTTTGCCTCAGGATGGTCCCCCAAGACAGGATGGTCTCCGGTCAGGATAAGCATGTTCTCGATCCCGAAAGCCGCTGCCGACAATATATCCGACTGTAAAGCGAGGCGGTTCCTGTCGCGGCAAGTCAATTGGAATATAGGCTCAAAACCTTTTTCTTTAAGCTTTATGCTTACGGCAAGAGACCCGAGGCGCATTACGGAACTCTGCAGGTCCGTGACATTTATCGCGTCCACGCGGCTGCGGACAAGCTCCGCCTCTTCCAGGATCACTCCGGTCTCTATACCCTTTGGGGGGCCTACTTCCGAGGTTATAAGGAACGAACCGTTCTTGATTTTTTCTTTGAAGGTCATTGTCAATTTCCTTTAGCTGGCAAAGCGGCGGTTTGTCCGCCGTGAATTTCTTTTAAGCGCGCTTCGAGGGGCAAGGCGTCTTTTTCCCTCCCGATCTTACGGTAAAAATCCGCCATGTTCTTTAACACCACCGCGGTATTGGGATGATCCTTGCCGAATGATTTCTCGATTACCGATAGAGAACGCTGATAAAGGGGCTCGGCCTCGAAATATTTTCCCTCCGAGGTATAAAGGACCGCCAGATTGTTCAAAGTCTGCGCTACCGTAGGGTCATCCGGACCGAGTGTTTTTTCCCATATGGCGAGCGCCCGGTTATAAAGGGACTCGGCATCCTGGAACTTGCCTTCGGAATTATAGAGTAAAGCCAGGTTATTCAGGATAGCGGCAAGATCGGGGTGCTCTTTGCCCAGCGCTTTCTCCGCGGTGGTCGCGGCCTTAAGATAAAATTCTTCGGCTTTGTCCTGTTTTCCCTGGTTATCGTAAAATGTCGCCAGATTATACTGGGCCGTCGCCACATCCGCGTGGTTCGGGCCGAGAGACTTCTCAAGCATGCCGATGGTACGCTCGTAATAAGCCTGGGCTTCCGCGTATTTGCCCAGCGACTCATAGATCCTGGCCAGGTGGTTCAAGGCCTGCGCCACATCGGGATGTTCCAGGCCGAAAGCGTCCTGCGCTTTTTTCAACGCCTGTTCCGCGAGCGGAAGCGCCTCCTGATATTTACCCTGATCGTAAAGTACCGTCACCTGCTTATCGAGGTCATTCCAATCGGAATCTTTGCCAAACGCCGGGCAAAAAGGAATAGAAATAAGCGCTAACAGAAAAACTGTTTTCTTAATCAGCCGCATCCGCTCCCCCTTATTCAGCGTAATATTACTTTCTAAAAATAAAGAAAACCGCTCCGATGATTAAAAGAAAACCCACCAGGTAATTCCATTTAAGCCCTTCTTTAAGGTAAAACACGGAAAATACCGAAAATACCACCAGGGTGATCACTTCCTGGATCGTCTTTAGCTGCGCTACGGAAAACTGGTAATGGCCGTAACGGTTTGCCGGCACCTGGAAACAGTATTCGG
>JAQULD010000157.1 GCA_028719045.1 Candidatus Omnitrophota bacterium
TTGGAAGTTATTTTGATGTTGCCAGAAGATGTTCCATCAGCAATTAGTCCAAATGCCTTATTAGTGTTTTCAATTTCTAATGTATAACAATCGTCCTCATAGCTACCACTACCATGTTTGTCAATAATCGTTCCAGTTTGTGAAGGCGTATCTGTAATATAAACATGAGCTTCAATACTAAGTTGCGACATCCCTGATTGGCTTGAATTATGTGCAATTTCAATGTAATCATCAATCCCATCTAACTGAATGCCGTGGCCAAACCTTCCTTCACACCATGTTGGTCCATTCACGAGTTTACCATGATTATTATTGCCGCTTATATCATGCGCCGTATCACCTTCTCCTTCATTAAACCTCCAGAGCGCAACCGTATTTGCATCTACCGCAAAATATGTTGAGTCCACCGCCGAAATTTGTACTGCCACAAAAGCCATCAGGGTAATAATTCGTAATAACATCCTCTCCTCCTAAATTTTTGGTTCGTTTTACAGTACGTGCTTTAAATGGCTTTACCTAAAATACTCTTCCGCGTTCCTTCGTATCCTTAGCTCATCCACATAGCCTTCATAAAACCTATCCGTATTCAACACTCTTGCCTTTCCTACGTATAGCGCATCAGACGTAAGCTTTGTGTTAAAACCAATCGCCTGCATTCCTATCAGCTTACAGTCCACAAACATTTTTATTTTCCCGCTGCTGAACGAGACAACCACCTGATACCATTGATTTGGCAGAAATTCCTGTTCGGCGAAAACGGATTTAACACTATCCTGGCCTGCATATTCCGCAACAAGTCTTCCATTGTAATAGTAAATGGTAATTGGACCGTTTAGCGTTTGCAGTAGGCCGGTTCGCTCTGTTGATGCGCTAAGTGTTGCTCTTGGTTTTATCCAGAACTCAACTGAAAGCGAGGTGCCCGGATAATCCATGTGAACGGTGGTGGAGGCAAAAGCGGAATCGCTGAAATAAAGAGCATTATCAAACCTTCCGGCCAGATGATCGCCCATTGTGTTTATGCCATCCCTAGAATATTGAGACGCGTCCTTTATCGTCGGACCAGAATCATTAAAATGCCAGCACAAAAGCGTCGCGGTATCGGCAATGGGAGGGAAGATGCCGGGTAAAAAGAGAGTGTCTTCGTTGGAATAGGCGGTCTTTTCGGTACCGGAAAAGGCATTTACGCGATACCGGTAGGTTGTGTAAGAGGTTATTGAAGCGTCCAGAAAAGTTGTTACACCTCTCTTTGTCTTGGCAATGGATATCCACATTGTGGAGGGGTGGTTTTTTTTTCTATGCAAATACTGTCCGTGGTCTGTTCGTTGCCTTGCCAGGATAGCTGCAGCCTGTTATCCGAGGTAAGCGCCACATGCAGGCTTTCCGGTTTTACCATAGGCTTTATGGAGTCCGTGATTTTTGGCGAAACGCCGGTTGTGTTAAAGGCGCGCAATGCATAATAGCAGGTTGTTGCAGAGCGCAGGGTGTCGAGATATTCCATTGAGGAAGACTGCGCTTGAGCTAAATAAAAGAGCGAATCAGGGCGGGTACCTTTTTGTATCACATAGCCGGAAATGGCTTGGCTGTTTTGTGGCCATACCAACTTAATACCTGTGTGGGAAGTTCTTTGAAGAATAAGACTTGCGGGTGGCTGCAATGTGCCGGTCTCAGGCATGTCCAGCGGGGTTTGATAAAGGGTGCGGATAACTAATTGATTAGCGGGAAAAATGGTATCAGCAAGCTTATCAAAAGCCCCGATGTTATAGTAGTATTGGGTATAAGGGGTGCAGTTGGTGTCGGAAAAAGAATTAGCGTTAATGGGCAGTACGGCATAAGGGGTAAGGGTACTGCCGGAAAGCCCTCTTGCGATAACAAACCCTTCAGCCCGGCTGTTGCCGGTGATCCAGGACAGCCGGATCTCCCTGGATGAGAGCGGCTGCGCGGTCAGATTTTGCGGAGCGGAGAGCGGCAGATAGTTGGTGGCGCCTGGATCGTACGGGTTGTCCCTTACGTGGGTACATTGGGCCAGCAGTAAGGAAAGAATCAAAATTAAGAAATAGCTGAATTTCATTGTTTTAAAAGCGTTTTGATGTCATTCACCCAACGGCCTTCCGGATACGTATTCAGATACCGGGAAAAAACCTCGTGCGCCTGGGTTGGATTGTTGGCGAATAAATCACATTTGCCCTGCCAGAAAAAAGCGTCTTCCACACGAAAGTCTTTTGGGCACTTTCTAATGAATTCTGAATAGGAAAGCGCGGCCTCAGGAAAGGCTTTCTTTGATTCTCTTTGCAAGGTGGCTATTTCATAACTGAAATCACAGGAATTGTCCTTTTCCGGGAAAGCCTCCACATACTCTTTTTCGTACTGGATGATTTTATCGGGGTTTCCTTCTGTTCGGTGAGCGGCGATTATTTCAACCAGCGCTTCTTCTTTATAAAGGCCCTGGCTGAATGAGCGCAGGTATTCGTCCATGGCCTTAAGGCCCTCTTTTTTGCGCCCCATCTTGTTTAGAAGGAGCAGGGCTGATTCGAAACAAGCGGTTTGCATGGTACTGTTCTTGAGACCTGAGGCTTTTATCTCGTTGAAATAGCTTAGGGCCGTGGGATAATCTTTTTCGTTCAAGCTTCTGAGGCCGAGAGTTAGTTTTTGTTCGAGTACCTGGGATAAAGGAATAGCAGGCACGCTTTCGGCTATTCGGGTCAGAGGGGTTTGCTTTTCCTCCAGGGCCGTGGCGGTGATTTTTTCCAGATAGGCGCTGAGTTCGGCCTTTTCCTTTGAGGTAAGGGTTTTTACAATGGCGCGGCCGCTTTCGGGTTGCACGGTTTCGTTTTTTGAGAGGGATATTTTTGCCTTGAGGCTTTTGTAGAAAACCGACACGCTGCCGCGGATGACCGAAACCCGGGTGGTGTTTCCACTAATCAGGACGTCGAAAATAGTGCCGGTTACCGTGATTTCAGCATCCGGTGTATTGACTTGGAAGCTTTTGTATTGGTTCGGTTCGATGCTGAACATGGCGGAGCCCTGATTCATTTCCGTTGCCACATTTTTTTTGGAGCTTCGGGTGACGCGGACATCGGATTCTGAGGAAGCCAGGATGGTGGCGTTGTTGTTGATTTTCATTTGCTTGGCCGGAAGCTTTTGGGACGATATTTTTGTTTCGGGAATAACGGCTGTGAATGCCTTTTGCTCTGAAACGCGGGTGGGC
>JAQULD010000158.1 GCA_028719045.1 Candidatus Omnitrophota bacterium
GGTCTTTTTCCGCGAAGCCTTTGGCTTTGGCTAAATTAAGGGCACTGGAAAAAGTGCAATTTTCCTTCGACATCTGGGTAAGCACGAAATTTGATGTGCCATTGACAATACAAAAGATGCTGCTGAACTTGTTGGCTACCAAGCCTTCTTTAATAGATTTAATGATCGGTATTCCGGCGCCTACGGAAGCCTCAAAATAAATGTTTTTCCCGCGCTCGGCTGCCTCAGCGAATAATTCCCGGCCATGCTCGGCCAAAAGCGCCTTGTTCGCGGTAACCACATGCTTGCCTTTTTTCAGCGCGGATAATATATATTCCTTTGCCGGGTTTATGCCCCCCATCAACTCTACGACAATGTCGATCTGCGGATCATTGATTATTTCAAAAGCATCAGTGGTAAGCAAAGACCTGTCGACCTTTACCTCCCGTTTCCTCAGGATATCCTTGTCGCAGATCTTTTTAACGGCTATCTCTATGGCGATCTTCTGCGCCAGCAGGCCTTTTCTCTGCTGGAGGATCTTGACCACGCCGCTGCCGACATTGCCTAATCCGATAAGGCCGATATTGATCTTTTTCATGACTTACCCTTTCTTAAGATAATAGCCCACTGTTTCATTGATAATTTTACGGTGTTTTTCGTCGATCGCCAAAAAGACAAGCCGGGTGTCATAAATTATATCCTTGGTGATCTCCTTGGATTCCAGGACTTTGCCGATAAGCATGATCGGGTTGGGGTCAAATGGCAGCCGTATCTCAAGGGCCAGGTTTGTCCCGGGGTTGAACTGGCAATTGGTAGTAAGCAGCATTCCTCCGAGGCTTAGGTTCTTGGTCTGAGTTATATTGGGGTTGCCATTATTTTCCAGTATCCTGTATGAAACGATAAACCTGCCTATCGCGCGGGGCAACTTTCTCTTTTCTACTCCGGAGTAGCTCATTTGCGTGCCTCCTTTAATGCTTTTTCGGTAAATTATGCTTGATCGCCCATTCCACGTAATCCTGGATCAGTTGCTCTTGCTGCTTGCCAAGGCCGATAAATTCTATACGCGTGTAATTACCGACGAAATCAACCACCTTTCCTTCTATCTCCATCCAGTGAAAGGGGTCAAATGGGATCTTAATGAGGATTTTAAGCTTTTCTCCTTTGGGGAAGCTTTTTCTGGTATGCAGAAGAATTCCTTTTCTGCTTATGTCTTTTGTGGTGGTTGAATCCCAGCATCCCTGGTTTTGGGAAGCCAGGCTGTATTTTACCATCAGGGGCTTTTCAACCCTGGGAGCGCTTCTTCTATCCCCATCCATAGTTTACTCCTCTATCCTTGCTCGTGCTTACTCGCAAGGATTAAATTCGCAGACGCTACGCTATAATTTACGTCACTTACGTTCCGTAAATTATCTGCTCATTTAAGTCGGGGCGACAGGACTTGAACCTGTGACCTCAGCGTCCCGAACGCTGCGCTCTACCAAGCTGAGCCACGCCCCGTTTTACCACAATTTTAAGTCCGTAAAACGGTCCTGAAGTCGCGATTCCGCGACGAAGGACCTTTGTTAAATTACTCTTCCTTACTTTTTCTGGT
Source organism: Candidatus Omnitrophota bacterium (assembly GCA_028719045.1). The sequence continues at coordinate 1,571 of JAQULD010000158.1, forward strand.
CATTAAATCCCGCACAGCCTGAAGCGGAGATTTATTTTTATATAACAACCCATACACCTCTTTTGTTATGGGCATATCTACCTTGTATTTTTTGCTTAACGCATAAGCTGATTTTGCCGTAGGAACACCTTCGGCAACCATCTGCATATGCTTATGGATGTCTTTTAAGGTTTTCCCCTTGCCAATTTGCTCTCCCACAAATCTGTTCCTGCTCTCTTTGCTTATACAGGTAGTAACCAGGTCGCCTAACCCGCTTATTCCGCTGAAGGTCCCAAGCTCTGCGCCCATGGACTTGCCTAACCTGGAGATCTCGGCTAAGCCGCGCGCCAGTATGGCAGCCTTAGTATTGCTCCCGAATCCCAGCCCGTCTGATACCCCGCAGGCAATGGCGATCACGTTCTTTAAACTTCCCCCCAATTCTACTCCGATGATATCGGCGTTGGTATATATGCGGAATTTTTCCGTATTAAAAACGTTTTGTAAAAATTTTCGTATCCTTGTATTGCGGGAGGCGATCACCGCGGCGGTAGGTATTCCCCTGGCCACCTCCCGGGCAATGGTCGGTCCGGAAAGGACCGCCAATTTTACCGGCCCCAATTCTTCGTGCACTACTTCGGATATTCTTTTCAATGACCCGATCTCAATACCCTTGGTAACGCTTAAGAATATCGCACTGCTGTCAAAATATCCTTTTATTTTCCTTAGGACCTGCCGGGTATATTGCGAAGGGATGGCCAAGACAATAAGCTCCTTGCCGCCGAGAGCCGTCTTGAGGTCGCTGGTTATTTCCACCTCGGGAGGAATCCGCACACCGGGCAAGAACTTTGAGTTTGTCCGGCTTCTTGCCATTGCCCTGCTATAATCATCAAAAGCGCCCCAAAGAGTTACCGGGTAACCTTTGCGGGAAAGCAGCACCGCCAGCGTTGTGCCCCATCCGCCGTCACCCAATATGGCAATACCCAGTCTATCCGCTCTTTTCACGAAAATCCTTCTCAAGGAAATAGGACTGCGGATAGATATTTTCCGCGTCCTTTTCCTGGCGGGTAATGAACCTGATCCCCACGTTGTAGCTGCCGGTTGGCTCCGGCTCTACCCTGGTCACGTTGCCGATTATCCCGTTCTGATAAATTAACGCCCTTTTTTCCATATCCTTGCAGAAATCCAGGGTCGAGCGGTCAAAAGAAAGCCAGAGAATATCATCCTGGTTGACCCTCTCGCTTATGCTACATAGTAAGCCCGACTGGCTGATATCTACCGTATACCCGGCGCACAGCTTCGAGATAGTATCCTTATTGCAGATCTTAAAACCTAACGGAGCCGAATGTTTAAGCCTTGCGAATTCCCGTCTTTCTTCCATTAGTGCGCATCCCCCATTATTTTATCACCAGGCTGTTCTTATTTGTCCTCATCTTTGCTAAATCCCAGGCGTAATCGTAAAGATGCAAACCCTTGCTCACCGCAATGATCTCTCCGTCATCAACGCCTATCTCCCCGGCCATATACTGTTTTACCAGCTGCAATCCCCCCAGGTTTGAAGGGAAGCCGCCCCAAAGGTCCCATGAGCGGAAGTAAAGGATAAAATGGAGCTTGCCGTAACGAATACGCGTATCAATAAGCCTGCAGC
>JAQULD010000159.1 GCA_028719045.1 Candidatus Omnitrophota bacterium
AAGAAATAATCTCCAGCATCTCCTCGGTAATTTTTGCCTGCCGCACTTTATTGCGTAAGAGTGTCAGGCTCTGCAGCATATCCCGGGCATTCTCGGTAGCCATCTTCATCGCCACCGTTCGGGCGGCATGCTCCGAGGTAAACGCCTCCAATAAGCTCAGCCTGAATTTCCCTCCTACATACATAGGAATCAACTTCTCTAAAATCCCGTCCCTGTCCGGGTCGAAAATGTAATCATGCGCCTTGCCCTTTTCCGGGTCAAGGTTCAAGAATTTCTCAACCAGGGCCTTATGCGTGAGGGCATTAATAAAATGCGCGTAACAGATATACACCTCATCCACTTTTCCGGATAAATATGTTTCAGTAAGCAGCTTTAAAATCTCTTTGGCTACCGTCTCGGAATACCTGCCGTTTAATCCTATATAAGTATTGATTACCTCAAGGCCGGGGTGCCTCTTAAAATAATTAAAACCTTTCTTTCCGACGAGCACTAAGCTGACCTTATCCTCCCCATGCTTCTTAATGAATTCTTCGGCCGCATGAATTATATTATTGTTATAAACCCCGCACAAGCCGCCGTCCGAAGCGATAACACAGAGGCATATTTTGCCGGATTTTTTTTCGCGTACCTGTATATACGGGCTCTTAAATTCTTCTACTCCCGCCAAAACATTATCCATAAGGCTGACCAGTTTTTCAAAATAAGGCCGCACGCTGGCCAGAATATTATCCATGCGGTTTAACTTGGAGGATGAGACCATCTGCATTGCCGAGGTTACTTTTTCGGTATTCTCAATGCTGCGGATCCTGTTTTTTATCTGGCGCAGTGACTGAGACATTTTTTTAAGCCTTAAATTCCTTTATAAATTCGGTGATGATGCTGTCGAGTGTTTTGGTTACCTCTTCGCTAAGCTGGCCCTTAGTTTCTATCTCATTCTCAACATTCAGGTATTTAGTGTCAATAAACTTAAAGAATTCCACTTCAAACTTTCTGATGGCAGGCGTGGGAACTTCATCCAGGAAACCCTTGGTTGCGGCATAAATAATCATTACCTGCCTGGCCATAGAAAGCGGACGATATTGCGGCTGCTTTAGAATCTCCACAACTTTTTCGCCGCGGGTCAGCTGGGCCTGCGTGGACTTGTCCAGCTCTGTGCCGAACTGGGTAAATGTTTCCAATTCACGGAATTGCGCAAGGTCAATCCTGAGCTTTCCTGCGACCTGGCGCATGGCTTTTCTTTGGGCCTTGCCGCCGACGCGCGAAACCGACAAGCCGACGTTGATTGCCGGCCGGACTCCGGCGTAAAATAAATCGTTCTCCAGGTAAATCTGTCCGTCAGTAATAGAAATAACGTTAGTCGGGATGTAGCTGGTGAAATCCCCTGCCTGGGTTTCGACAATCGGGATAGCGGTTAAGGATCCTGCGCCCAGTTCATTATTTAATTTTGCCGCGCGCTCAAGAAGGCGCGAATGCAGATAGAATACGTCTCCGGGATAAGCCTCTCTTCCGGGCGGCCGCCTTAAAATAAGAGAAAGCTGGCGGTAGGCTTGAGCGTGTTTTGAAAGGTCGTCGTAAATTACCAGGACATGTTTTCCCGAATACATAAATTCCTCGCCCATGGCGGTGGCGCCATAAGGGGCAAGATACTGGAGTGACGCGGAAGCACGGCTTGAGGCGCTGACAATGGTTGTATATTCCATTGCCCCGTTTTTCTCAAGGATATCATGCACCTGCACAACACTGGAAAGCTTTTGCCCGATAGCGCAGTAAATACAGTAAACGCCTTTACCTTTTTGGTTAATGATGGTATCCAGGACTATCGCGGTTTTTCCGGTCTGACGGTCTCCGATAATCAACTCTCTTTGCCCGCGGCCGATAGGCGTCATGGCGTCAATTGCCTTAATCCCGGTTTCCAGGGATTCGCACACCGGCTGGCGCTCGACAACATTGGGCACCCGGGTTTCAATAGGCCGGGTTTTGCTGTAATGCACCGGGCCTTTGCCGTCAATGGGGCGTCCGAGCGCGTTGACTACGCGGCCCACAAGAGCTTCTCCTACCGGGACCTGGACAATCTTACCCGTACGCTTGACCATATCTCCTTCGCGGATATCCTTATCCGGATTATCCGTCCCGAAGATAACAACACCCACGCTGTCTTCCTCAAGGTTCATTACCAGGCCGACAACTTTCTCCTTCTCGGAGAAAACTACCAGCTCCCCCATCATCACGTCATCAAGGCCGTGAATGCGGGCGATAGTATCGCCAACCTGGATGACTGTACCGACGGACTCCACCCTCATGCGGGTCTTGTATTTTTCCAGCTCCTGTTTGATAATCGAAGTTACTTCTTCCGGTTTAAGCGCCATATTACACCCTTACCCCTCTTAATTTTTCCTTCAGGTCAGCCAGCCTCTTCCTCACTGATCCGTCGATAATAGTATTATTGCCAAAGATGACCTGTATCCCGCCCATTAAATCAGCGTCCAGGTCTATGTAAAACTTGAATTTTTTCTGCAGCTTACTTTCCAATTTATCCTCGATCTCCTTGATCAGCTCCACATCAAGCGGGAATGACGTCTTCAATAAAGCCTCGATTTCCTGCCCGTAGGAATAATTAATCCTTATGTATTCCATGATATCGCCAAGATAATTGATGCGCCCTTTCTCCACAAGAAATTTCAGGAAATTCCTGAGTTCCTGGGAGAAATTCCCGTCCAGGACTTTTTCCACAAACTCATATTTCTCATTGTAACCGATACTCTCGTGCCCAAGGAACTCCATGAACCCGGGATTTTCGCGGATAACCACATTCTTTAAATCCTTGAGTTCCTGAATCGCGGCATCCTGACCGATGGTTTCCCTGACAAAACCGATGTAAGCGTCGGCGTATCTCTGAGCGATAACCTTATCCTTTATCATCTAACTCATCCATGCGGTTTAAGAAATCCTTTACCAGCTGCCTGTCGCCTTCCCCGGTAAGTTTATCCTGGATTACACTCCCGGCGGCGGCAATAGTCAGGTCGATTATCTTGTCCTTCAATTCTTCCTTGGCCACATCCAGCTCATGCTGGATATTAGCCTTGGCGTTTTTGATAATCTCCTGCGCCTCTTCATGGGCGTGCTTGCGCACTTCCTCGGTAATCTTTCTTCCCTCGGCAAGGGCAT
>JAQULD010000160.1 GCA_028719045.1 Candidatus Omnitrophota bacterium
AATTAGACCGGTGGCCGGAACGGGTCATTGCCATGCAGACAAACTGGATAGGTAAAAGCCAGGGCGTTGAGATTTATTTTGGCCTTTAAGACAGCCAGACGGTTATTCCGGTTTTTACCACAAGGGCAGATACGATCTTTGGAGCTACTTACGTTGTCCTTGCCCCGGAGCATCCTTTGGTAAAAGAAATGATCAAGGGTAAGCCCCAGGAAAAAGAAGTGCTGGCATTCATCGATAAAGTGGCGGGAGAGACAAAATCCGTGCGCACCAAAAACGATGTCAAGAAAGAAGGCGTGTTTACGGGATGCTGGTGCGTAAACCCTGTGAATAATGAGGCTATCCCTGTCTGGATCGCCGACTATGTATTGATGGAATACGGCACAGGCGCGATAATGGCGGTGCCTACCCATGACCAGAGGGACTTTCTTTTTGCCGCCGAACACGGCCTTCCCATGAAGATCGTGATCTTAAATCCTGTCAACAGGGTCCAGGACCCGAAAGAATTGACCGAGGCTTACGAAGGGGAAGGGATACAGATTAATTCCGGCCAGTTCGACAGCCTTCCCAATACCGAAGCCAGGGTAAAGATCGCGGAATGGATGGAAAAACAGGGTATAGGAAAGATCCGGACGCATTGGCGGCTGCGCGATTGGCTGATCTCCCGTCAGAGATACTGGGGGACCCCCATACCGGTCGTTTACTGCGGGAAGTGCGGGATCGTCCCTGTGCCTTATGAAGAATTGCCCGTAAGGCTGCCGGAAGACGCGCCATTTACCGGAGAAGGCGGCAGCCCCCTGGGAAAAGTGGCATCGTTTGTAAACACGGCCTGCCCTAAGTGTAAATCCAAGGCGCGCAGGGAGACCGATACCATGGCTACGTTCTTTGATTCTTCCTGGTATTTCCTGAGGTTTTGCTCGGCGCATTTTGAAAAAGGGGCGTTTGACAAAAATGAGGCGGCTTATTGGATGCCGGTTGACCAGTATATCGGAGGGATAGAGCACGCTATCCTGCATTTGTTATATTCCCGTTTTTTTACCAAATTCTTCCAAGACCTCGGGATGATAAATTTTTCCGAGCCGTTCGGCCGCCTTTTAACGCAGGGCATGGTCTTAAAAGACGGGGAGGTAATGTCAAAGTCAAAAGGCAACATCGTGGACCCCGATTCCATAATCCAGAAATACGGGGCGGATACTTTAAGGCTGTTTATCCTGTTTGCCGCTCCTCCGGAAACCGAGTTGGAATGGGATGACCGCGGCATAGAAGGCGCTTTTAAATTCTTAAACCGCGTCTGGCGCATCCAGGATAATCTGAAAGACAACGCTGACCCCGCGTTACTCAGAGTTTTGCATAAAACGATCAAGAAAGTGACCGAGGATATAGAAGGTTTCAAATTCAATACCGCTATCGCCGGGATAATGGAAGCGGTAAACGCGGTTTATCAATTTGGCGCGGACAAAAAAACCTTCCTTACGATAGTGAAGCTGCTTAGCCCGATCACGCCGCATTTTTGCGAAGAGCTCTGGCAGATGAGCGGTAATGGCGGGAGTATCTGCCGCGAGGCCTGGCCGGAGTACGACGAGCGGTTATTGATCGAGGAAAAAGTGATTATAGTGGTCCAGGTGAACGGCAAAATGCGCTCAAGGCTGGAAACCGAACCGGGTATTCCCGAAGAAAAGCTGAAAGCGGCCGTGCTTGCCGACGAAAAAGTCAAACCCTGGCTGCAGGATAAGGCTATCAGGAATTTTATTATCGTCCCCAATAAGATCATCAATATCGTAGTTTCTTAAGAACCGGCCTAAACGCCCCGCCTTTCATTTCAAATAGAGATACGCCCCCGGCAAGTGGACAAAGAAAACGTTTATTTTCAACAATAACGCTACGAACAATTCAGAACTTAAAGCTATAAAAGGGGAAATATAAGGCAAAGCCGTTTCCGCGATCAACAGGCAAAAGCTCGTTATGGTAATTAAAGAAGCTAAAGGGACAATGAACAGGTTAGCCGGAATACTGACCAGGGTTACCATTTTAAAATAACAGATAATAAAACCCGCCGTGCCGAGCCAGCAGGAAAAAGAGACAATTAAGGCTTGCGCGATATAACGCAAAAACCTTAATTTTATCTCCTGGGCGTGCAGCAGGGCGTTCACTTTCGGATAAAGCCAGACCAGGGACACGACGCAGGCAAAAGAAAGCTGGAAGCCCGCGTCAAATAACTGGGCGGGTGCTGCCGCCAGAATAAATATCGCCGCTATGGCGCAGGAATTATAAATATCAGGGTCCCTTTTTATCAAACCGGCCAGTATGAATATTATGCCCATTATTGTCGCCCGCAAGACGGGAGTGGAAGCTCCGGTGACCAGGCAGTATAAAATCAACAATGGGACCGCCGAATAAAGGCGTAATGTCCTCGGGATCCGGGCCAGTTTCAGGCATAGCCCCCAGATGAAAAATACCAGCCCCACGTTAAAGCCGCTTACCACTAATATATGAATTGTGCCTGATTTGATCATGGAATCGTAAATCGCCGGAGGTATATCCGTTTTTTCGCCAAGCACCATCGCTTCTATAACGGCCGTGTAGGCTCCTGAGGTGTGTTTTTTGATCGCGTTTACAGCATAACGTTTTAACCATAACGCGCATCTTTTTACATATGATCCTTTGTTCGTGTTTAACCGGTGGATCCGGTTTTCAAACTTTACATTCAAATAAACCCTTGTTTTATCAAAGCCTCTTTTGGCCGTCCGATACAAATTTCCCGACAGGATCAATTCTTCCCCATAGTTTAAACTTTTTCGCGTATTAGCGGACACAAAAATCCTGCCCGCGCAATAGTGTTTCATCCCGTTATATTCTATTTCTTCCGCGTTTAAGATGAAGCAGTACCGGTTATTGTTCAATAGGGGCTGGTTGTCGATAAATCCCTTTATTGCGCAAGGCAGGCTGTTCCTATTATAAGCGTGCCGGAAGATATGGCATTTGGAAAGTGTTTTGGAGTCTTTCAACAGAGCCGCCCCCAGTGAGAAAACAAGCAAACCGAGAAAAAAAGCGGCAGTATATTCTGTCCTTCTGAAAATAAAAACCAGGGCCAGAAAGGTTATGGCAAGGCTAAAACACCAAAAGAATGTGATGTTTATATAAT
>JAQULD010000161.1 GCA_028719045.1 Candidatus Omnitrophota bacterium
CGTGTGCTCTTCCGATCTCGCCCTTTGCGGAGTTCCCGAAGTGTCGCGACGTGGTCTATATTTACCCATAATTTAGCCATTTTCTAAAATTTTCCTATTTCCACTTTGGCATAAAACCATACCATCACCGCTAACAATAGCGCTATGATCTTAAGCCAGGGATGATTGGTGAACCAGCGCGAAAACCTGTCTGAAAAACTTAGCTTTTCTTTTTTCATCCGCGTTCTCTTAACTTAGGTAAATCTCTTTTACTTTGAAAAAAATTTCTTCAGGGCTTAAGTCCCTGTAAAAATTCCCTTTATGGACAAGCGATATGTCCTGTCTTTCTTCCGAAACGACAATTATTATGGCGTCGGTTTCTTCGCTTAATCCGAGAGCCGCCCTGTGCCTGGTCCCGAACACGCGGCTTATATCATGCTTCTGGGTTAAAGGGAACAGGCAGCCGGCGGCTATGAGCCGTCCGTTCTGCAAAAGCAATCCGCCGTCGTGCAGCAAGCTGTTGGGCGTAAATATGGTTTCAATTATCTCGGATGATACCCTCGCGTCCACCGGCACTCCGGTTTCAGCGTAAGCGGTCAACGGGTCCTTTTTTTCCAGGGCGATAAGCGCGCCGATCTTATTTTTACTGAGGTTGTCCGTGGCTTTGCTTACCTGTTTTAATACGGCGTCGAGTTCCTCTTCCCTGAAATTCGTCCCGAACAGTTTCCTCGCTCCTAAGCGCGCAAGCCCCTGCCTTATTTCAGGGTGGAAAATTATCAGGAAGGCGATTACGGAAATGGTGAATAGTTTGCTGAGTATCCATTCCAGGACTTCCAGGTCCAGTTTTTTAAACAGGAAAAACGCGGCGAGCAGGATGGTTATTCCGCGTAAAACCTGTATCGCGCGCGTCCCCTCGAAAAAGGACAGGATATGGTAAATAAAAAACCAGAGTATGGAAATTTCAACAGCCGGTTTCCACACAATGGCGGCTAAATGTAAGGTGTTAGCTATATAATATTGCATCTGTGATTTTTAGAGCTTCCGCTGCCTGTTTTACGTCGTGCACCCTGACGATATTCGCCCCGTTTTTTGCCGCCAGGACACAGCTGGACAATGTCCCTGAGAGCCTTTCGTGGGGCTTTTTATCCAGGATTTTCCCGATAAAAGATTTCCTGGAAGTCCCCACTAAAATAGGCCGCCCGAGTATCTTGAATTCGCTTAGTCTTCTTAATATCTCCAGGTTATGGTCGGTGGTCTTTCCGAAACCTATTCCGGGGTCGATGATGATCTTGTTGATATCGATCCCGTCGTTTACGGCAAGGTCCAGCGAGCGGCTTAAATAATTTATGATGTCCTCGATCAATGAATTATATGAAGGGTTTTTTTGCATGGTCCTGGGGCTGCCTTTCATATGCATGATCACGACCCCTGATTTATAGCGGCTGACTATTTGCCTCATTTTAGGGTTGTCCAGCCCCGTTATGTCATTGACGAGGCTGGCGCCGTTATCCAGCGCCTGTTTTGCCACTTCCGGTTTAGAGGTATCTATGGAAACAGGGGCCCTCACTTTTTTAGCCAGTAATTTTATTACCGGGATGACCCTGGACAGTTCTTCTTTCAGGGGGACCGGCCTTGACTCCGGCCTGCTCGACTGGCCGCCTATATCTATGATATCCGCTCCGTCCACTATTAATTGTTTGGCGTAATTGAGTATCCATTCCGGCGTGGTTTTCTGGAACCGGTACAGGCCGTCTCCGCTGAATGAATCCGGCGTGAGATTCACTATGCCCATGATGCGGGTGCGCCTGTTTATGTCTATTTTGTATTTACCGAGCTTCAGGCAGAAACGTTCTTTTTGATAATTAGACAGGGCTTCGGATAATTCTTTCGACAGCCTGTTAAGACCGAATGGCTGGATTTTCAGTTTTTCGCTTAATCTGTTAAACTGGGAAAGGTTGCCCATCAGCAGGCAATCTGTTTTTTTTGTTTTACCCGTAAGGGAATCCCTGGCAATGGCGGCGTCTGCCCCCAGGGAAAGTAATTCCTGTTTCAAGATGTTGGCGGCGATATTGGATATGGAGTTCACCCTGACCAGGTGCGTGATCGCCTTTGGCAGCATTATATTTATGCCGCAGTCATCCACTTTTATTTCCTGCATCAATTTGCGTAAATCCTGGCTGCGATGTAGTTCTAATATCTGCATGCGGTTATTCCTATACTAGCTCCTGGTCCTTCTTTTCGATGCCGAGCAGTTTCTTGACTTCTTCTTCGTTCATTACTTCTTTTTCCAGCAGCGCATCAGTCAGAGCTTTAAGTTTGTCAAAATTCTGCTGCAGCAGGTTCTTTGCCCGGCTATAAGATTCGTCTATCAGCTTCTTGATTTCTTCGTCTATGATGCGCGCTGTCTGTTCGCTGTAGTTTCTTTCTTCCACGATATCCCGCCCGAGAAATACCAGCCCTTCCCTTTTGCCAAGGGTCATATTGCCTAATTTTTCAGACATACCGAACTGGGTGACCATGCGCCTGGCCATTAAAGTGGCGTTTTCAAGGTCATTCTGCGCTCCCGTGGTGACGGATTTTAAATTCAGTTCTTCGGAGGCCCTTCCCCCCAAAGCTACGGTGATCTCCGCTAAAAGGTCGGTCCTTAACCAGTGGTGTTTGTCTTCGCGTAAAGGCGTGAAGGTGTAACCTCCAGCCAGCCCTCTGGGGATTATGGAGACTTTCTTCATGGGTATGGCTTCCGGAATCAGCAGGGAAAGCAGGGCGTGGCCCGATTCGTGGAGCGAAGTTATCTCTTTTTCCTTTTTGGACATAAGGTTGCTTTTCTTTTCAGGGCCCATCAGCACTCTTTCGATGGATTTTTCAAAATCGATCATTTCGATGGATTCTTTGTTGAATCTTGCGGCAAGAAGCGCCGCTTCGTTACAGAGGTTGGCGATATCCGCTCCGGAAAACCCCGGGGTCTGGCTCGCCAAAGACTTAAAATCAACGGAAGGCGCGAGTTTTAATTTGCGGGTATGCACCTTGAACGTTTCCTCTCTTCCTTTTATGTCGGGAAGGCTGACGACAATATGCCTGTCGAACCTGCCGGGCCGTAAGAGCGCCGGGTCCAAGGTGTCAGGACGGTTGGTCGCCGCGATAAGGATCAATCCCT
>JAQULD010000162.1 GCA_028719045.1 Candidatus Omnitrophota bacterium
ACCGGCTTTTTGCCAAGGGTTGGGTGGCAAGCCGGCTTAAGCGGCCTTTTGGTTTAAGAAGGATAAAACAGGAGCTGGCGCAAAAAGGCCTGGATAAAGAGGTTATTGAAGAATCTCTTGAGCGGGTAAAAGAGGATTACAGGGAAAGTGAAGTGATCCTCCAATTAGCTGAACAAAGGTTTTCCAAGCTGAAGAATATTGAGCCGCAAAAAGCAAAGGCGCGCGTATACGCATATCTAGTACGCCGGGGTTTCTCGCCTGAAATCACAAGCGATATAGTAAAGGGATTATGACAGCCGATATTTTAAGGGAAAAGTTTCTTGCCTTTTTTAAGGCCAGGAAACACAAGATAGTTGAAAGTGACTCTTTGGTCCCCAAGGATGACCCCACGGTGTTATTCACTCCCGCCGGAATGAACCAGTTTAAAAAAGAGTTTATGGGTTTTGATTCCGGGTTTAGGCGCGCGGCTACGGCTCAGCGCTGCCTGCGTACGGATGATCTGGATAAAGTCGGCAAAACCAGCAGCCATCATACTTTCTTTGAAATGCTGGGGAACTTCTCCTTCGGCGATTATTTTAAGCAGGAGGCGATCGCCTGGGCCTGGGAGTTTTTGACTAAAGAGCTTAAGATCGATTCCGATAAACTCTGGGTTTCGGTTTATCAGGATGATGATGAGGCTTATAATATCTGGAAAGATAAAATAGGCATACCTGAAAATAAGATCGTCAAGCTCGGTGACAAAGATAATTTCTGGCCGGCAGAGGCCAAGACCAAAGGGCCGAATGGACCATGCGGACCATGCTCGGAGATATTTTATGATTTTGGCCCCGCTGTAGGTTGCGGCGAAAAAGTTTGCGATCCATCATGTTCTTGCGGAAGGTTTGTTGAGATATGGAACCTGGTATTTACCCAGTTTAACCGTAAAGATGATGGAACATTAGAGCCGCTGCCGAATAAGAATATTGATACGGGCATGGGATTAGAGAGGCTGGCCGCGGTCATGCAGGGCAAACAGAATAATTTTGAAACGGAATTATTCCAGCCGATAATCCAGGAGATCCGGCGCAGCGTAGAGGTTGAGATAAATCCCGAAGACGCTAAGAAACTTCTTTATGCGGTCGCCGATCACCTGAGGGCAGTAGTGTTTTCGATATATGACGGAATTACGCCTTCTAATGAAGGCCGCGGATATATAGTCAGGAAGATCATTCGTAAGAGTCTTCTGCATTTAAGAAGCTTAGGCATAAACAAGCCGTTCTTAAATACATTAGTCGGCCAGCTGGCCCAGATCATGCATGTTCCTTACCCGGATTTAAAGGAGAGACAGGAAGATATTGCCCGGGTTATCTTGAATGAAGAAGAGAATTTTATTACCGTGTTAAATTCAAGCGACGCGTTGGTAAAAGAAAAGCTTCTTCAGTTACGCTCTAAAAAACAATATAATGAATCCTCGAAGGAATTTGGAGAGGAATTGGGTACTGTTGCTTTTAAGCTTTATGACGCAAGAGGCATCCCATTGGAAATTGTTTTGCGTAGTTTTGAGCGGAATGGATTAAAGCTTTATAAAGAAACAGAAGCAGTATTTGATAGGCTCTTATTAGAACAGAAAAATCGCTCAAGGCAGCAAAGCACTATGAAAGGTGATGTTTTTGATATAAAGGGTTTGGGGGTTAAATTAGATGACACTAAATTCGTCGGATATAAAGAAAATTCCTGCCAGGCCGAAATCTTGGAAATTTTAAAGGACGGTAAAGAAATTATTTTAGACCAAACTCCATTTTATGCGGAATCCGGAGGCCAGGTAGGGGACACCGGGAAATTGATCAACGGAAAAAATGTTTTTGAAGTCTCAAATACACAGAAGGTAGATAATGTTTTTTTGCATATCGGAGAAGTCAAAAGCGGCTCCTTTAAAAAAGGGGATAAAGTTACCGCGCAGATCAATGTTGAGCGCAGGGCCAATATTGCCAGGAATCATACAGCTACGCACATATTGCAGGCGGCTTTACGGGAGGTGTTGGGAAAACATGTCCAACAGCAGGGTTCTCTGGTTGCGGAAGAAAAATTCCGTTTTGATTTTACCCATTTTAAGGGGTTGTCTGAAGAGGAGATCTCCAGGGTTGAGGAATTAGCCAATAACTTTGTTTCCAAAAATCAGGCGGTAAGCTGCAACGAGATGGCTTTTAAGGACGCCAAGAAGGAAGGGGCGCTGGCGTTTTTTGAGGAAAAATACGGCGAAAATGTCCGTGTGATCAGTATTGGAGATATTTCAAAAGAGCTATGCGGGGGGACGCATCTTAAAAATATCGGCGAGATCGGTTTAATAAAGATAATCAGCGAGGGGTCGGTTGCCAGCGGCATAAGGAGGATCGAAGGTGTTACTGCCGGTTTTGCGAAACAGTTTGTCAAGGAACAGCAGGAGAAAGCCGCCGAAGAATCAAAGAAAAAGGAAAAACTTAAGGAATTAAAAGAGCAGGAGAAAAAGCGCAGTTCAGAAATGAATAGCCGCCTGCGGGATGCCATGCCGAAGCTTATGGAAAAGGGTTTAAAGATAAACGGCATAAACGTAGTTTATTCACTCGAGCCTGATCTGGATATGAATGCCTTGCGGTTTCTGGCGGATAATTTAAAAAGTGAATTAAGAAAAAGCGTGATCGCTCTGGGTTCGCAAGACAATGAACAAAAGAGGGCGTCTTTGGTTATAGCTGTTACGCAGGATTTATTGTCTAAGGGCCTGGATGCGGGGGCATTGATCCGCCAGGTTGCCCCGGCCATCGGAGGCTCAGGCGGAGGCAGGCAGGATTTTGCCCAGGCAGGCGGAACGAAACCGGAAAATTTTACATTGGCATTTGAGAAATTAAAAGATATAATTAAAGGATTAAATACAGGGAAAGCAGAATGAAGATAATCAAGGCAACCGGCAAACAATTAGAAAAGGTCTATAACCGCAGCTGCGGCCGAAATAAGCGCGTTGAGGACAAGGTCAGAAGGATCATGGATGATGTGCGCCTTTTCGGCGATGAGGCGCTGCTCAAATATACGCGCAAGTTTGACCAGGTCAAGCTTAGCCTGCGCCAGCTTAAAGTTTCGGAGAATGAAATAAGCGGCGCCTACCAG
>JAQULD010000163.1 GCA_028719045.1 Candidatus Omnitrophota bacterium
CCAACGCAATCGGCACAAGCCCTGCGTCAGCGCCTTCAAACAGCGTAAAACCTGCTGCTCCGCCTGCAGCGCCTGCTAATTTCACGGCAAACGCGATAGGCAGCATGACAGTAAATCTTACTTGGCAGACCGGCGGTGGGCTTACCGGCCTTACGCTGCAAAGGGCAACGGATGCCGCTTTCACGACAAACGTTGTTACTTTTAATCTCAATCCGAATAGTGTTTCATATTCAGATGTTGTCCCGTCGTTTAAAACAACATATTACTATCGTATACAGGCTACAAACGCGGGCGGAAGCTCGCCTTGGGCCAGCACCTCAGTGTTTGTGTTGAATTAACTTAAAAAACAGGAAAGCTTCCGGTTTTTTGAAGCGGGGAGGGGGAAACCCTTCCCCGCTTTTTTGTTTGTCTAAACATTTGCGGCGCATATACTTATGTTAGATTGTAAGGTTTTGTCTTAATAAGCAAAAAAAAACTCTTGACAAGAATAGGCTTGTATGTTAAAAAAGAGAACAACCAGGTTATACCACTGGAAATGACTTTAATTCCAGGCGAAGAGGAGGTGAAGTCCAAGAATAAGGCCGGAAGTCAAAGATAATCCAGTGATATACATATATAGAAATTATCCTAGGAAGGTATAAAGAAATAACCTAGTTGAACATATCCCATTTATCATTTTTTTTAAAGGAGGTTAATCCAATGAGTAAACGCTTGATATTAGTTCTCACTTTTGCGTTTGTTGTAGCCTTTTCCATGGCTGCCTACGCAGAGGTCCAGAATGTGAAAGTAAGCGGTGATATAACAGTTTTAGGCATTGACAGAAGCCAGTTTGGTTTAAAGCATAAGGCCGGCTTAAAGACCGAAACCGCGGCAGCAACCATCACCCGCGTAAAGGTTGACGCTGACCTTACCGACAATGTTATGGCAACCGTGAGATTATTGAACGAAAGATACTGGGGAACCGAAAATGAAAACACCGGTTTCGACAGCAATAGCGTTCTTGATGTGGATTTAGCTTATGTTACCATGAAAGAATTCTTGTATTCGCCTTTGACCTTGAGGGTCGGACGTCAGGAATTGCATTTCGGAAATGACATGATTGTCGGAGCTGCGGGCACCAATAACACAGCACCTTCAGCATCTCCTTTTTCCGTAGCTGATCCTGATTTGACCGTACGCAAGGCGTTCGATGCTATTCGCGCAACTTTGAATTATGATCCTTTAACAATCGATTTGATCGCTGCTAAGGTCACCGAAAGAATATTAAAGAACAACGACGATACCAATCTTTTCGGCGTGAACGCGAATTACAAATTGAATAAAACCACCACAGCTGAAGCTTACTTGTTCATGAAGAGCAATGGTAAAAAAGCTTTGGCAACAGGTGCCGCGTCAAACAGCAAAGCTGATAAGATCTACGTTCCTGGAGCTCGTTTAGTCGCAAAGCCCACGGATGAATTCACCTTACAGGGTGAAGCTGCGTATCAGTTCGGAACATTCAACACAACCGCTAATCAGCCTGTTTCCCGTAGAGCTTGGGCAGCAGAAGCGGCAGCAACCTATGATTTCACAAAAGTAAAATATACACCTTCGGCTACCTTATTAGCTGCTTATTTCAGCGGCAAAAAAGACCCGAACAACACCGGTATTACCAGCAAGCATTACAATGGTTGGGATCCGATGTTTGAGAATCAGAAATTCGGCGACATCGCGAATGCTCAGTTCTCTCAGTCAAACGCCCGCATCGCTGGTGGTATCGTAACCGCGAAATTAGTGGAAGACGTGATCTTGAAAGGCGAATATTATGCTTTCTGGTGGGATAAAGTGTATCTGCCTGGCGACGTAGTAACTACAGCTAGAGGCGATACCGTTGTAATGAATGCCAACAAGAGCAAAAGATTTGCCGGACAGGAAGTTGACCTGACCGCTACCTACAACTACACAGAAGATGTGCAGTTCAACGTATTAGGCGGCATGTTCGTTCCTGGAGCAGCTTTCGACAAATCCAACAGAAGCAAAGCGACAGAAGTCATTGGATCTATGAAGGTGACTTTCTAAGTTAGCTTATGTCGTAACACACTGCCCTCGGGGGAGTAATCCCCCGAGGGTTTTTTGTTCCAACGTCCAACCTCAATACCTGACATGTTATATCTCGCGATAATCTTTCACATGCACCAGCCGTATTATAAGAACCTCCTGACACAGGAGAGCCTTAAACCCTGGGTGCGCCTGCACGGCATCAAAGACTACATGGATATGGTCGAGATGCTAAAAGACTATCCTTCCATGCGCCTGACCTTTAATCTCGTCCCGTCGCTTCTTGAACAGGTGGAAGACTACACCACCGGCGCGGTCAAAGATAAATTCCTGGAGATGTCCTATAAGCCCGCCGCGGAATTAAACTGCCAGGACAAGCAGTTCCTCTATGAGAATTTTTTCAGCATCAACAAAGACAAGGTTATCGCTTTATCCCCCCGTTATTATGATTTATATCTTAAGAAACAGGCAAAGAAACCGTTCACCCCGGAAGATTACCTTGACCTGCAGGTCTGGTTTAACTTAGCCTGGTTTGACCCTTCTTTCAGGCAGAATATCCCGGAATTAAATGAGCTGGTCAAGAAGGCCAGGTTTTTCGACGAGAACGACAAGCATATCCTTCTGGAAAAGCAGCTTGAAGTCCTGGAAGAAATAATCCCCACTTACAGGAAATACATGTCGAGCGGCCAGATCGAATCTATCCTGAGCCCGTTTTACCATCCGATACTTCCTTTGCTATACAGCACTAACCTCGCCAGGGAAGCTAATCCTAAAATGTCGGTGCCAAAAATTAAATTTTCTTATCCCGCCGATGTCAAAGCCCAGATAGAGAACGCCATAAATTTTTTCAAAGAAAAACTCGGGCGCGAGCCTGTCGGCATGTGGCCGTCCGAAGAATCGGTATGCGAACACATATTGCCTGAGATAATCCAGTCGGGAATAAAATGGGTGGTGACAGACGAGGCGATATTATTTAAGTCTTTGAAGAAAAAGAAAAGGGACACAGCGCTTTTGTACCAGCCGCATCTTTTAAAAAGGGAAGAGGGGAATTTGAATATCGTTTT
>JAQULD010000164.1 GCA_028719045.1 Candidatus Omnitrophota bacterium
GGTGACCTTGTAACCGGGCCTGCAACGGTAAGCCAGGCAATGGCGGCAGGGAAAAAAGCGGCGCAGGCGATAGATACACGTCTTACCGGGAAAAACAGGTTTGATAAATTATTCCATAAGTATACGTATAAGAATGTAGTTCCCTTAAAACCGGAAGGCGGCAAAAGACAGGCTATTGAACATTTATCTTTAAACTCACGGAAAAATAATTTTAAAGAGGTCTCTCTGGGATTCTCCAAAAACAAATCTGAGATTGAAGCTTCTCGTTGTTTGAGATGCGATGTTAAAGAAGCTGAATAATAGATGGAAGAAAAATTAATAAATATTAAAGTTAACGGAAAAGATTACCGGGTTGCCCAGGGCAATACCATACTTAGAACCTGTGAGTCTTTGGGGATTGCGATCCCCAGCCTTTGTTATCTTGAAGGTATATCCGAAGAAGGGGCCTGCGCGTTATGCCTGGTGGAAGTAAAAAATATGCGCACGTTGACCAGGGCTTGTTTGACAAAGGTCAACGAAGGAATGGAGATATTTACGGATACCGCGCGCGTCAGAAGCGCGCAAAAAATAAATTTGGAGCTGATACTTGCGCATCATCCGCTTGACTGTATGACCTGTGATAAGAACGGAAATTGTTTATTGCAGGATTTAGCCTATAAATTCGGGATAAAAAAGAGCAGGTTCTTAGAGTCTGATGAAATATGCGATAAGAAAGAAGAAACCCCTTGGAGCACAAATCCGTTTATCGAGTTTTATCCGCATAAATGTATTGTCTGCGCCCGCTGCGCCAATGCCTGCAAGAATCAGGCGGTGCTTGAAGCTATAACTATGGTAAAAAGAGGCCACGCGGAACAGGTTTCTACTGCCTTTGATATGCCGCTTGAAAAAACAAATTGCCAATTTTGCGGGGAGTGTTTACAGGCATGCCCGACTTCCGCGTTGATGGAAAAAACCAGGTTAGGTAAAGGCAGGCTGAAAGATTTTACTGTTACCGATACTATCTGCGCTTATTGCGGAGTGGGATGCAGCCTTACTATGTACACCAATGAACAGAATGATATTATTGTAGCTGCGGGAAAAAATGAAGGTTCGGTTAATAAAGGAAAAACCTGCGTGAAAGGCAGGTTCGGCCATGAATATGTTTCCAGCCCCGACAGGCTGAAAAGCCCGTTGATCAAGGATAACGGTAAATTTAGAGAGGCCAGCTGGGAAGAAGCGATCCAATATACCGCAAAAAGGCTTTCTGAAATAAAAAATAAATACGGCCCCGACAGTATCGCGGTGTTGGGTTCGTCTAAATGCACTAACGAAGATAACTACGTTGTGCAGAAATTCGCGCGCGCATGTATTGGTACTAATAACGTGGATAATTGCGCCCGGTTGTGTCACGCTTCAACCGTCGTAGGCTTGGGCAAGTCTTTTGGCGCGGGCGCGGCGACAAATTCGTGCGAAGATATAAAAGATTCCGATGTGATGTTTGTTATCGGTTCCAACATGGCGGAATCGCATCCGGTTATCGCCCAGATGGTGAAGGCGCAGAAAAAGAATAATGGCGCTAAAATCATTGTGTGTGACCCGCGCTATGTCAATATCGCAAAATATGCCGATATTTACCTGCCGCATCTTCCGGGCAGTGATGTCGCGCTTTTAAACGGCATGATGAAGGTGATCATAGAAAAAAATTTAGAGGATCAGGCGTTCATTAATTATCATACCGAGGCTTATGAAGAATTAAAAAAGGTAGTTTCCGGCTATGATCTGCATAAAGTAAGCCAAATTACAGGAGTCAGCCCTGAACTTATCGAGGAAGCGGCGGTTATGTACGCGAAAGCTAAAAACGCGATGATCTTTTATACCATGGGTATTACTCAGCATACGACCGGCGTTGATAACGTGCAGTCTCTGGCGAATTTAGCGCTGCTTACCGGTAATATTGGAAAGCCCGGTGCCGGTATTATGGCTTTACGAGGGCAGGCGAATGTGCAAGGCGCTTGTGATATGGGAGCCTTACCGGATGTTTTGCCGGGTTATCAAAAGGTAGCGGATCAAGCTGCGCGGGGAAAATTTGAAGCGGCGTGGGGGGTAACTCTTCCTGATGAAACTGGATTGTGTGTTACTGAATTGGCCACAGAAGCTTTAAAAGGCACTCTTAAAGCGGTGTACGCCATGGGCGAAAATCCGTTGATGACTGAACCGGATATTCAGCATGTAAAAGAAGGATTTGAGAAATTGGAATTTTTAGCAGTGCAGGATATTTTTCTTTCCGCTACGGCGGAGTTAGCTGATGTAGTTTTTCCCGCGACTGCCACTTATGAAAAAGACGGTACCTTTACCAATACGGAAAGAAGGGTGCAGCTGCTTAGGCAGGTAAGGAGAAATCCGGCGGATACCCGTTTTGATTGGGAGATTGTTTGTAATATCGCCACCGCGATGGGGTATCCTATGGCTTATCAGAGCACAGCACAAATAATGGAGGAAATAGCTTCGCTTACGCCTTCATATGCCGGAATAAATCACGGCCGGTTAAGTAAAGCAGGGTTGCAATGGCCATGCCCTGACAGTAAACATCCCGGGACTTTGTTTTTGTATAAGGACGGTGTTTTTAAGAGGCCGAACGCGAAAGCTATTTTTACGGGGATCGAGTATAAAGCGCCGAAAGAAATTCCGGATAAGGAGTATCCGCTTGTTTTAACCACAGGAAGGATTTTATTCCATTATCATTCCGGGAATGAAACCAGGCGGGTCAAGGTGCTGGACCAACATGTCCCCAGAAATTATGTGGAGATAAACGCCAAGGATGCCGCGAGGTTATCTATTAATAATAAAGATATGGTTAAGGTTACCTCAAGAAGGGGGAGCATAACCTTAGAAGCGCGCATATCGGAAATGCCGAGAGCCGGGGTCGTATTTATCTCGTTTCATTTTAAAGAAGCTGCGGCGAATGTATTGACTAATCCAGTATATGACGCGCTGGCCAAAATCCCCGAGTATAAAGTATCCGCGTGTAAGATTGAGAAAATAAAGTAATATAGGCAAAGTGTCATTGCGAG
>JAQULD010000165.1 GCA_028719045.1 Candidatus Omnitrophota bacterium
TTCCGCGGCTGTAAGGGCAAGGCGCGGAGTTGAGATGCGTTCGATAGCCGGGTCGTTCGCTAAATTTATGAACAGGGTGCTTCTCTCTATGGCTCCGGTATTACGGAAATCGCGCATAAAGAAATCAGCTTCTTCAAAGGTTATGCCCATAGCGCCGAAAACCACGGCAAAATTTTCCTGCTTGCCTAATACTTTTGCCTGACGGGCAATCTGAGCAGTAAGGCGCGAGTGAGGAAGTCCTGCTGCGGAAAATATGGGTAGTTTCTGCCCTCGCACCAAAGGATTCATTCCGTCGATGCTGGAGATTCCCGTCTGAATGAATTCGGATGGGTAGCTCCGCGAACTGGGGTTTATAGGGTCGCCGTTTATATCCATGCGCTTTGACGCGATTATCTCCGGGCCATTGTCGCGCGGCCTGCCGGCGCCGTCAAAAATCCTGCCCAGTAAATCCGGTGAAACTCCCAATTCCTGGGTCCTGCCTAAAAACCTTACCTTGGAATTTTGCACATCCAGCCCGATAGTCCCTTCAAACATCTGGACCAGCGCTTTATCTCCTGAAACCTCCAGGACTTTACCGCGGCGTATTGAGCCGTCGGAAAACTCCACCTCCGCAAGTTCAGCGTATTTTATGCCTTCGGTCTTCTCAACTACGACCAGAGGCCCGGATACGGATGAAACAGTCAGATATTCTTTAAACATAGCTTGCCCTCAATTCATTTTCAATTTTTTCGAATTCCTGGATTTTATTTTCTTCTATATATTTCAAGCGCCCGATTTTTTCTCTTACCGACAACTTCATGAGCTTTTCAAAATCATCACCCGCTTTAAGTTTCTCTTTGCTTAACTGATAAAATAACAGTATTACCTTCAATATACGGTATTGCTTAAGCAAGGATGTATAAGTGTCAACCTCATGAAAGGCGTTCTGATGCAAAAAATCTTCGCGTATGGACCTTGCCACTTCCAGCGTCAACCTGTCATCAAAAGAAAGGGATTCTATCCCTATTAAGCGGGCGATCTCTAAAAGAGAGGCCTCTTCTTCCAAAAGCCGCATACCTTCCTTTCTTAAACCGATGAATTCATCCGAAATGTTAGTTTTTAAGAATTCTTCTAAATTTTCATGATATAAGGAGTAGCTCAAAAGCCAGTTTATAGCCGGGAAGTGCCGCGCGTTCGCCAATTTATCATCCAGCCCCCAGAAAACCTTGACAACGCGTAAAGTCGCCTGCACCACAGGGTCAGATAAATCGCCGCCCGGGGGAGAAACCGCGCCCATAATGCTTAAGGCGCCTTGACGGCCGTCGCTGCCTAAGCAGGAAACCTTGCCTGCACGTTCGTAAAATTCCGCTAATCTGGAGGATAAATAAGCCGGATACCCTTCTTCCCCCGGCATCTCCTCTAGCCTTCCGGAAATCTCTCGCAAAGCTTCTGCCCAGCGCGAAGTTGAATCAGCCATGAGCGCTACGGAATAACCCATATCCCTGAAATATTCCGCTATGGTTATGCCGGTATAAATCGAGGCTTCGCGCGCAGCTACCGGCATATTTGAAGTGTTGGCAACTATTATTGTCCGTTCCAAAAGAGGCCTTCCTGTGCGCGGGTCCTTTAATTCCGGAAAGCTCAACAAAAGATCGGCGCATTCATTCCCTCGCTCTCCACAGGCTACATAAACCACTATCTGGGCATCTGACCATTTAGCGAACTCGTGAAGCACGACTGTCTTACCTGCGCCAAAAGGGCCGGGGATACAAGCTGTGCCGCCTTTTGCGATCGGAAAAAATGTATCGATACTCCTCTGGCCGGTAGTAAGCGGCTCATTCGGAGCAAATTTTTCTTTTACGGGCCTCTCCCTGCGCACAGGCCAACGCTGCATCATTGTAATTTCCTTAATGCCGGAGGCAGTTTTAATTTTAGCGACGGTATCTTTAACCGTGAAATCGCCTTCGTAAATCTCCGAGATTTCTCCGCTTGTTCCAACGGAAACCATAATCCGGTGCTCTATCAATTCCGACTCTTCTACTACTCCCAACAAATCTCCGGCGGATATCTTTTGTCCCGCTTTTGCCTGCGGTTTAAAATGCCATTTTTTATTATGGTCTAGGCCCGGCACATCCACGCCGCGCGGTATAAAATCCCCTGAGGCCTTTCTGATAACTTCCAAAGGCCTCTGTATGCCGTCGTAAATTGTGCTGATCAATCCCGGCCCCAACTCCACGGTCAACGGTTCATTCGTAAGGTAGACCGATTCTCCCGGGCCTATACCGGCCGTTTCTTCATAGACCTGAATATAGGCCAGATCCCCCTTCAATTCAATTATTTCTCCTATCAATTTCTTTTCCGAGACACGCACCATGTCGTACATTTTAGAGCCCCGGCAACCCTCGGCCACTACCAATGGGCCTGACACCTTAACGATCGTTGCTTGAGATCCCATTAAAACGCTCCTGTCGCTTTTAACCGTATATCTCTG
Organism: Candidatus Omnitrophota bacterium; assembly: GCA_028719045.1. The sequence continues at coordinate 2,471 of JAQULD010000165.1, forward strand.
ACAATACCGGCAAGCACGTCTGTCTTGCCGCTCTTTGAAAAAGGAATGAATATGGGAAAAGGCAAACTTTTAAAAGCGCCTATATCCTCTTGAAATTTTATATAGATATCGTCCTGCACCAGACAGATGCCCGTTTTATCTCTGGCGATTTCATCTAAAAGAGCCTTAAATACCTGGTCTTCGGAAAACACATATACCTTAAACCCCAGGGCCTTAAACCCTGCGGTTACATCTTCGCTTCCTACCATCGCAAGCGTATTTTTCGAATAATTCATATCAGGCATAGACTTCGTTAAGCCTCTCTTTTAAAGTTATCCCGGGAACATCGTTTAACTTCCCCAGGATAACCATACGCACCAAATTAATCTCATTAACCTTGGCATAATAATACGCCAATACCGGTTCGGGTCCGAAACTTAAATACTTGGCCTGTTTTAAAACATTTATCAAGTAATCCGCCGATGCTTTTTCCACCCCCAGGAAAGAATTCTCTTTCTGCAGCTGGTTAATAGCATCCCTTAATATAGTGGAGTAATCGATAATCTGGTTGCGCTTATGC
>JAQULD010000166.1 GCA_028719045.1 Candidatus Omnitrophota bacterium
CGTATTTATGCTCTTGAGATACCTGCTCCGGGTGAGTTTTTCATTTAATTGTAAAAGCGCTTCCTTAATGATCGAGGCAAACGCAGCCGGAAAGCTAAAACCGACGTCAGTGGCAATACCGGAAATATCATTTACGTGGTTATACATCCGTTCCAGCTCTAAAAATAGCGCCCTGATATATGACGCCTGTCGGCTAGCCGCTATATTCGATATCTTCTCCGCCGCCTGCGTAAAACTAAGGCTATGGGCAAAACTTGAATCGCCGGTAACGCACTCCGCAAAAGAGGCGGCTTGAGGATAAGCTTTCCCTTCAAAAAGTTTTTCCACTCCCCGGTGGGTAAAACCCAACCTGGTTTCCAAATTTATGATCGGCTCTCCGGCTACGCTAAAACGAAAATGCCCTGGTCCGATTATCCCGGCGTGCACCGGGCCCACGGGGACTTCGAATATGCCTTCTCCGTCAACCCGGCTAAACCTGTATTCGCCCAAACCCTGCGCTTCAATTTCCTTAAAATCCTTGCGCAGCGGATAATTCCCCTGCGGCCAAACTTCGTCATGAAGGTTCAATCTCCTTAAATCCGGATTGCCTTTCGGCTCTATCCCGAACATCTCCTTTATCTCCCTTTCAAAAAGGCTGGCGGAATAAATACTCCTGGATAAAGATTCAAAAGACGGATTATCTCCCGGGATATCCATACTTAAAATCACCCATTGGCTTTCCCTAAAGCTGACGAAAACACAATTTATGACGAATTTGCCCAGCTTATTGCGCTCATCAAGCGCAAAGAGCGCCTCTACCGGCGACGGAAGCATTTTATGCAGTAACAGGCTTACCTCTTTAAAGTCTTCCGGCCTGACTTTTAACCTGACCTCATCCGGATACTTTAGCTCGCTTGATACCGGGCTAAATTGCGGGAGCTCTTTTTTTATCCTATGAAGAATTTCTGGGCAATCCATAGCAAATCCTTTTGTTTGACCACTAAAATTATCCCCAACGCAAGAATCGGAAAAAGCAGGAACGAATACGCGAGTTTTGCGCTCAGCTTCTCTTCTTTTTTCGCCATGCCTTTAGGCAAATTCCCGAAAAGCATCTTTCCAAAGTGGTAAATAAACCCGGCGAAAACTATTCCTAAGCAAATCAATAGCAAGCCCGCGGCAAAATACGAACCATTAAGAAAAGCGGCAATTATTATCATGATCTCGCTGATAAATATCGAGAACGGCGGAAAACCGGTCAGGGCAAAAACCCCTAACAGCATAGCGCATCCGCCAAAAGGCATTACCTTGAGGATGCCGCGGATAGCGTTAATATTATGTTTTTTGTAAACGCTGATCGCATCAGCCGCCGTAAAGAACATAAGCGACTTGGTGACAGCGTGATTGAAAATATGCAGGAGCGCGCCAATAAAACCCAAAGGCGAGCCCAAACCAAACCCGATGGAGATTATCCCCACGTGTTCTATGCTGCTGTAGGCAAGGAGCCGCTTCAGGTCTTTCTGGACCAGGATAAAACCGCTGGATATAATCAGGGAAATTACGCCTAATAAGATCATTAGATTCCCGAAATAGGCAAAACCCACTCCCTTGACTACAATAAAACCGAATCTTAAGATCGCGTAAATCGCCATCTTTAACAAAACTCCGGAAAGCAGAGCGCTTATGGGGCTGGTTGCCTGGCTATGCGCGTCAGGCAGCCAAGTGTGCATAGGGGCTAGCCCTGCCTTTGTGCCGTAGCCGACCAAAATAAAGATAAAGGCGATCTTTAAGATATTTTTGTCCAATATGTGCGCTATCGACGCTATATCCGTCCAATTCAGGCTTTTTGCCACTCCCGAGATCGCGAAGTCGTAGGAAAAAAGTATCGTACCTAAGAGCGCCAGCATTATTCCGACCGAGCAAATGATAATGTATTTCCAGGCAGCTTCCACGGATTTCTTGGTATTGTAAAAACCGACCAGAAACGCGGAAATCAACGTAGTCATTTCAATGGCCACCCAAAGCATACCCAGATTATTCAACGCCGGCACGAGGAACATCGAAAAACAGAACAAATTGAACAGGGAATAATATATCCCGGCCTTTCTCTCCGAAATGACCCTCTCCTCTACGTCTTTGTTAATGTATCCGATAGAATAAAGCGAAGCGCTAAAGGCTACGACGGAGGCGGTAAAAATGAAAAACGCGCTTAAGGCGTCGAGATAGATAAAACCAAAAAGAGAAACCCGGTAATCCGCTAAAACGCATTTTTTTAATAGCAGGGCAGCCAATGCAAATATCGCAAAATAGGCAATGGCGTTAATTACCCCCACTGCCTTCTTGTCTTTGATAATGAACGCCAAAAGGGCAAGTAAAAGCGGCAGCCAAAGAATGAATAATATCTCCATAAGCCTTTATCCTTTTAAACGCGAAAGCTTGTTTACGTCAATATGCGTGAAAAGCTTATTGATCCTGTAAATGAAAAAACCCATAATGATGACGCTTACGAACACGTCGAAGAATATCGCGATCTCCACGAAAAAAGGCATTCCTCCCGAAACCGTCGAAGCAAGCAGGAACAGGCCATTCTCCGTAACCAATAGCCCGATGATCTGGGCAAGCGCAGTCATCCTGAAGGTCATCAGGAATATGCCTATCAACACCATGAAAAATGCCAGCGCCGGGACAATCGAAGCCAGCAGGGATTGCGAAACAATTAATTGCTTGGCAAAAACCCAAGCCAGATAAGTAAACCCTAACGCAAATAACAAAGAAAGTTGCGCGTTGATAAACAGCCCCAGGCCTTCATTAGCCTTTATCTTATTTAAGAAACGGTACAAAAAACGCGGAATAGCGAATACTTTGATGACGAATAAAAGCCCGGCAACTGCGTATAAGGCCAATTGTTTTTCGGTTAAGGCAATGGATAAAGTCGCCAAAAACAAACAAAACGATTGATACCGAAAGGCCCGGATAAGTCCGGTCGAGCGCTTGGCAATGACCATTAGATAAGTTGAAACGAGAACGCCGAATAAAATCAAAGTCTG
>JAQULD010000167.1 GCA_028719045.1 Candidatus Omnitrophota bacterium
GAGAGCCTTACGAGACAAATGAGCAGCTGGAAAGCCAGGTCTGGGACCAGCTGTTGCTTTCTTACGAAGCTTTCCGCCGTAATATTACCGTGGATGATAAAGAAGTCGCCGCGGAAATTACCAAGACCCTGAGCAATGAAAAAGTTAACTTTGACTGGCAAAAGGATAAAGAAGCGTACGCAAAATGGGTCAAAGAAAAGACCCAGGAGCCCGTAGAATTATTCGAGAACCAGCTTAAGCACCTCATCCAGCTGGAAAAACTCCGCCAGCAGGTCATGGATAATATAAAGCCGCAAGTGTCGCAGGAAGAAGCGCACCAGGAGTTCCTCGATGAATACAACACCCTGGAGCTGGAGCTGGTCCAATTCGATAACCTCACCGACGCGCAGGCTTTTTACAATAAAATGAAAAACCCGAAACTCTGGGATGCGGAAGCTAAGAAAAACCCCAAGTTTTCCAAGCATCCCGGTTTTGTGTCCCTGCAGTTCCTGATTAATATGTGGGGGATATCAAGGGATGATGTTTACAAGATGCTCAAGCTAGATGTGAATTCTATTTATCCCCCGGCTAAAATATATAAGGGCCATTACGGGGTTTTCCGTATCCTGAAAAAAAGGCCGGCTCAGGAAGAGGATTTTGCCAAACTGAAAGATTCTTATTTAAAGCGTGTGGAATTGATAAAGAAATACGAAGGCGTAAAGGACTGGCTGAAGAAACTGAGGGAAGACGCCAAGATCGTAGTTTATCCTAAACCGGCGCAAGAACCAGAGGCAAAGGCAAAAAAATAATATGGCAGAAGGCGTGGTAGTGCTGGGCAAGCAGCCCAATCCGTCCAAAGGTCAAAATCCTTTTTCTTTCAAAGCATTGTCATCGCTGTTTTATTCATATATAGGTAACTGCATTAAATTCTTCCGCGGAAAAAAACAATCCCATTCGGATATTAAGCTCATAAATTCAGCTTTATTTTTTGTTTTGATTATTTTGACTTTATACTTTATACTGAATGTTTCTAATTCGGTAAAAAAGATAAGCAAGGTGGAATTCAAGATAAAGAACGCCGCGGCCGAAGCCCAGATTCTGAAATTCACTTCGCGCCTTAAAGATGTGCATTATTATTCGGATAAAGTGAAGCTAAGGGACATTTTTAAGATGGGCGCTAAGGTAAAAGATACGGTCGCGGATGTGATTTCTTCCAAGGCTGCGGAAGCAACCAAGGATTTAAGGTTAGTGGGTATTTCCTGGTCTGAAGACCCCGATGCGATGGTGGAGGACACCAAGCAGCAGCGCACTTTCTTCATCAAAAAAGGTCAGATGATCGGAGATGTCAAGGTTGAAGACATCCTGAAGGACAGGGTGGTGCTTCGCTACGGGCAGGAACTGGTGGAATTAAGATGACGGACAAGAAAAGAATTCTGCAATCGGCTGTTACGGCGGCGGTTATCTGTTTTACTTGCTCCGGGGTGCTTTCCGCGGAAGAGCAGGCTGTGCCTGTTGCGGCCGGAAAACCGCCTGTCGCTGCGGCGCAGGTTTTTTCTCCCGCCTCCGCCAGCCTTATAAGCGGAAGCGGCATGCAGGGAAAGATTTCGCTGGATCTGCGCGCTATCGATGTCGTGGATGCCCTTAAATTTCTGTCTATAAAGGCCGGATTGAATATTATCACCACTAAGTCCGTAACCGGCAGGATTACGCTTATGGTGGAAAACAGCCCTATACAGGATGTATTCGATATAATGCTTCGCAGCAATAATCTGGCCTACGATAAACGGGGTGACATCTATAATGTCATGACGCAGGAAGAGTACAAGGTTCTTTACGGGAAGAATTTTTCCGATGTCCGCCAGGTAAAGGTCTTTTACCTTAAATACACCGTTCCGGAACAGGCGTTTAGCGTCCTGGACATGCTTAAAAGCGAGATCGGCAGGGTTTTGGTGGATCCGGAATCAGGCAATGTCCTGGTGATGGATTCTCCGGATAAGATCAAGACTATGGAAAAAGCCCTGGAAGATTTTGAAGAACAGAACACGGTAAAAGTTATAAAGTTGAATTACGCCAAGGCTAAAGACGTCGAAGAAGCCCTGAAGAACCAGCTGGATGGCAAGAAAGTGGGGATCATTAAAGCTGACGAGCGCGGCAACCAGATAATAGTGCAGACCTTGCCGGACCGCATGGAACAGATAGAAAGATTAGTAAAGGACCTGGACCAGAAAACAAAAGAAGTAATTGTCGATGTCAATATCGTGAACGTCAAATTATCCAAAGACCTTACCGAAGGTATCAGGTGGGAAGGGCTTTTCGATTTAGGCAAACAGTTCGGGATGAATTACCTTGGTTCTATCCCTTTTAGTTCGGTACAGGCCGCGAGTGACCCGTTCAGGACCAGATCACAGACGCTGGCGGCGATGAACGGCAACGTAGGCTCTTTTCCGTTTACCGGCACTACTTCAAACTTCTCAGGGGGAAAGCAGAGCATTGGCACGCAGGAGATGCATATAGGTATTGTGGGGTATAACGATTTTGATGTCATCTTGAATTATCTGGAGACATACGGCAAGACCAAGGTGCTTTCCAATCCTAAATTGGCGGTAATAAACAACCAGGAAGCGAAAATCCATGTCGGTGAAAAAGACGCCTATGTCACCACTACCACGACTACCGGGCAAACAACCAATACTGTTTCCGAACAGGTCACTTTTGTGGACGTGGGTGTCATTATTTCCGTTGTGCCCACTATAAATAATGACGGTTTTGTTACCTTGAAAATAAAGGCGGAAATAAACAGCGTACTGGATATTCTGGTCACGCCTACAAAGAACCAGATCCCCATCCTTGATACTTCACTGGCTGAGACCACCGTTATGGTAAAAGACGGCTCAACGGTCATAATCGGAGGCTTGCGGAAGGACCAGAAAGTAGAAAATATCCAGCAGACTCCGTTCTTAGGTTCTATCCCGTTTCTCGGCAAACTGTTCAGCTACAAAACAAAGAGCGACGAGCGCACGGAATTACTAGATCGGAAGA
>JAQULD010000168.1 GCA_028719045.1 Candidatus Omnitrophota bacterium
AGTTTCTGCACCGCCTGTTACCGGCGGGGCAGGACGGGAGAGGTATTCATGGATATTTCAAAGCCCGGGGACATCCACAAATTCTGCCGGCCTGACGGGATACTTACTTTCGCGGAATACCTCGAGGACTTCGCGAAAAAGGGACTATATGAAAAAGGGCAAAAACTAATCAAGCATTATCTGGAGCAGATCGAAGACCCCTCCTTGCGGGAGAAGACGCGCAAGCGCCTGCTGCAGATTAAAAAAGGAAAGAGAGACCTGTATTTCTAATGTGCTACGCCATACCGGGAAAAGTCACACAGATAAATAAAAATATCGTCAGCATCGAATATTTCGGGGAACAAAGAAGGGCAAAGAACGAATTCTATGAGCTGGCCCTGGGGGATTATGTTTACGCCCAGGGTGGCATTATCGTGCAGAAAATCGCCGCTGCCGAAGCCCTGGACATTCTAAAAACCTGGGAAGAGCTGTTTTTCAAACTCCAGGAGGTTGATTCCGGACTTTCGCAGAATCCCACAGGCTTGTATCAGGTCGCGAATAACCTGCGCCATAAACATCACGGGAATTCCTGTTGTATACACGGCATCATTGAATTCTCCAACTTTTGCTGCAGCGACTGCCTTTATTGCGGTATTAGAAAATCCAACCAGAAAATATCGCGGTACAGGATGAGCGTGGAAGAGATAGTCGGCGCGGCGCAGACCGCGGTGAATGAATGGAAATTCAAGGCCCTGGTTTTGCAGTCCGGGGAAGACCTTTGGTATAACGAAGAGCGCCTTGTTTCTCTGGTTGAGCAGATAAGGGAGAAAAGCCCCTGCCTGATAATTTTAAGCATCGGGGAAAGAGACATAAAGCTTTATGAGAAGCTTTACCGGAAAGGGGCAAGAGGCGTTCTTTTGCGCTTTGAAACAAGCAATAGTTCCATCTATCAAAAGATAAGGCCGGGGCGCACCCTGGAACAGCGTTTGGAGCTGATCAAAAAGCTGCGGGAAACCGGGTATCTGGTGATGACGGGGTTCCTGATCGGCCTTCCCGGGCAGACCAGCCAGGATATCCAGAACGACATTGAATTAACCGCTTCGCTGGGCGCCGATATATTTTCTTTCGGCCCGTTCATACCACATCCGAATACCCCGTTAATGAAAGTTCAGCCGCCTTCTACGGAAATAGTTTTAGACACTATAGCCCAGGCGCGCATAAAAAGCCCGGATTCGAATATTCTGGTAAATACTTCTTTTGAAACCCTGGACAGGGAGAACGCGGTAAGGCTCGGCCTTATGGCGGGCGCCAATTCGCTTATGGTAAACGTTACCCCGCAAAAATACAGAAAGCTGTATGATATTTATCCGAACCGTGCGGGAGTGGACCTGGAGATAAAAGAGCGGATCGATTCCATAGTTAAGCTCTTGCATTCCATCGGCCGCGCTCCCACGGATTTGGGATTATAGAAATTATATTGAATAAATGAAAATATTAGTGACAGGCGCGACAGGGTTCATCGGCAGCTACCTTACGCAGGACCTGCTAAAAGAGAAGCATGAGGTATTTGCTTTGGTGCGCCAAACCAGTAAAACTGAGCCCCTTAAGGCTCTGGGCGTCCGGCTTATTTACGGGGATATAACCGATGAAAAAAGCCTGGAGCAGGCGCGGGACCATGGGATAGAAGCGGTTTTTCACTGCGCCGCCATAGTAAAGAACGACGACTGGAAAAGATTATTCTATACAAATGTTATCGGCACCGAGAATATCTGCAAACTCTGCCTGGAATTAAAAGTCGATCGCCTTGTGTATTTAAGCTCGGTCGCGGTGGTAAGCGGCCATGAAGAGCGCCTGCTTTGCGAAGACCTGCCTTATAGTTCCACCAACCTTTACGGCGCTTCTAAAATCGATGCCGAAAAAAAAGTAATAGAATTTAGAAAAAGAGGGTTAAGGGTTGCGATCCTGCGGCCGCCCATGGTGTATGGGGAGGAGGAGCCGCACGCGCTGGGTTTATTGCTTTCTTTGCTTCGTTTTAAAATGCTTCCTCTGGTTAACCAGGGCAGCGCCAGGTGGCATCTGGCTTATGTCAAAAACGTGACAAAAGGCTTAATGCTGGCGTTAAGCAAAGAAGAGGCCTTGAAGAAAAGTTTTTTTGTCGCTGATGAAGAAGTCCTGACAGTAAAAGAAATTTTTTCCATTTTAACAGGCGCGATGAACTGCCCGGCGCCTTTTTCCCTGCCGGCCTGCCTTAATCCCTTACTGGTCAGGATCCCTTACGCGGGGAGCAAGTTTGAATTTTTCCTTAAAGACAGGGTATACGATATCAGCCGGATAAAGTCCTTTGGTTACAAACCCGAATTTTCCGCTCCCGCCGCGCTCGCCCAATCAGCCCGTTACTGGCTGAATTCCAAGAAATAATAAGATTTTAGTGAATTAAATCACAAAAAGCCTTGACAAGCAGCTATCATATGCTATACTTCTGTTAGTTATTGTGAAAAAAGGAGCAATATGATTACCAATAAGAACTGCGTAATCCGCCTCTCCAGATACAAGAACGCCCTTTACCGCCTCAAATCCCTGGGTTTTATCAAGGTATTCTCGGATAACCTGGCTGATGCCGTTGGGGTAATGCCTTCCCAGGTCAGAAAAGATTTTTCGATATTCGGCATATCCGGAAATAAAAGAGGCGGTTACCAGGTCGATGATCTGATAGAAAAGTTAAACGGCATACTTGGGAAGAATGAAACCCAGAAAGCGGTGATCGCCGGGGTGGGTAATATTGGTATGGCGTTGATAAAATACAAGGGTTTTGAAAAAGAAGGCATCAAGATAGAAGCCGCCTTCGATATCGATCCCGCCAAATTCAATAAAGCCACAGATATCCCTGTGTTCGCCCTGGAAGAGCTGGGGGCTTTTATAAAGAATAACAAGATAAAGATCGGCATTATCGCGGTCCCCGATATCGCCGCCCAGCAGGTTATGGATATCATGATTTCCGCGGGGATAAAAGGCGTGTTAAA
>JAQULD010000169.1 GCA_028719045.1 Candidatus Omnitrophota bacterium
AATCCTTTTTCGCGGCATCTTTCCTGGAGTCCTCCAATGCCTTTGTGGATACGCCGGCAATCCCCTTAATGTCTTCTTTTATAGCCGCGCATCCGGCCAAAAAAACGATACAATAAAAACAAATTGCCATCCTGACAAATCTCATTTTCCCCCTCCTTAATTTATTCGTTTACCACGCGCAGGATCTTATCCAGTTTATCCCTCGCCTCCTGCTCGCCCCTTTTAGCGAATTCTTCAGCTTTGTTCAGCTCCAGCCAATGCAATCCGGAAGTATCGGGATGCAAAACTATGTCCGCAAGCTGGCCCTCTTTTATAGCGATCTCCGACTGCATTATTTCTATGCTGCTAAAAATTATATCAAGTATATTTATTTTGAATTTGCTCCTGAGATAATCTTTCAGGCTAAACAGCCTTCTTTTTTCCCGCACTTCCGGGCCGGCGATATCGCTCTTGATCTTTGCGTAGCCTCTTTCCAGGTCTTCTTTTGAAGGGGTAACGTTAACCGCGATTATTTTTCTTACCCCCAGCTCGAATAAAGGCTCCGTAGGCAAAGGATTTATCACCCCTCCATCGAAAAGCATCCCTTCTTTAAAAGTAAAAGGGGAAAATACCCCCGGCATGGAACAGCTGGCCATAAGCGCGTCGACTAGCAACCCTTTGTCAAAAACAAGCGTTTCTTTCCGTTTGACGTCGCTGGCTACGATCCTTAAAGGAATCTTTGTATCATAAAAAGTCTTATTCCCCAAGTGTTTCTTTAAAAATCTATAAATCTTGTTCCCTTTGATGAAGCCTAAAAACGGGAAAGTGAAATCCATCAGTTCCCAGATATACTTCGGTTCTTTGAAATCCTTGGCGACCTCGATTATCTCGGAGCTGGATTTTCCTATCGACCAGAGGCTGGCGATAAGCGCGCCCATGCTCGAACCGCAAATAATATCTATAGGGATATTATTCTCTTCGATGACCTTCAAAACTCCGGCATGGCAGAAACCGTAGGCTACCCCTACGCCAAGCGCCAGCCCCACCTGGCAATCCCCTTCCTGCCGAGATATTCTTTTTATGGCCTTGCTATACCTGCTTTCAGGCTCATCCAAGACCAGCCTTTCCGAGTAAGGCTGTCCAATTTCCGGGAGGGTGGCGAATATGTTATGCTTGAGCAAACCCCTCTCTTCATCCGGCGTGATGATCGCGGGCTTTGTTTCCTGGATTATTACTTTTATTTTGTTGGAAGGGAAATGGTAATCTTTTTCCAGTTTTTCAATAAGCTGGCGGTTCCTGTCCATATCCCAGAGCTTAGGCTTAACCAGAAAATGGATCAAATCAGACTGGTTCAGCGTCCCGAATACTTTCCGGCGCTCCATTGAGGAAGGCAGGTCCACCATGACAAAATGATAGTCATTTGTAAAAAGGTTCAGGATATTCACCAGGATCTTCAGGTAATTTTCGTCCGCGGGGTCATAGCTTAAACAGATCAGGTCAAGGCCTGATACGTCTTTTAAGATTGAGTCCCGCAGCCGTTTGGTGTCCAGCGACGGCCCTCCTGCTTCAAAAACCGGGTAACCTTGTTTTATCTCTAATTTTTTAGGCATGCTGTGGGACTTGCCTGAAGGGGTAATTTCCAGCATGATCACGGATTTGTGGGTTTCTTTCTTAAGGCTTAAAGCCAGGTTCAAGGCATAAAGGCTTTTGCCCGCCCGCGCGTAAAAGCTGAACACCGAAACGATCGTGCTTTCAAAAATAGTCTTTTCATGGAGATTTTTGCGCTTTAACCTGCGCGAAAGGGTCTTGCTTAAATCAATGGATATCGCGGGTATCCTCTTTAAAATAGCGGAAAAATCCTGGTCCTTGATAGTGAGGATCAGGCAGTCATTTACCGCGCGGGTTGTCACCGAGTGCGAATCTCCGGTAAGCAGCGAAATTATCCCGAAATATTTTCCGCGGTGCAGATATTCCAGGACCGCCTGGTTCTCCGAACACGCCGCCACCCTTCCCATTATTACGTAATAAAAAGCGCTTGGCGGCTGCCCCTGCTTGTAAATGACCTCACCTTTTTTATATTCGATGACCCGGGACTTCTCTTCTATGAGTTTAAATTCATCGCGGGACAACTCCGCGAAAAGAGGGATTTCTTTGAGTATCGCTAATTTATTTATCACTTACATCCTCTAGTTTATTGGTCTTACAGACTTTGGAAAATTGTTTAGCGCTTTCCCTGACCGTGCGCCCGAAAGTGGAATAATCCATTTCGATAAGCCCGAACCGGGGCCCGAACCCTTTATCCCATTCGTAATTATCCAATAGCGACCAGTACAGGTAACCCAAGACACTTGCCCCCTGTTCGATCGCCCGGTGCACGCAAACCAGATGCCGGCGGATAAAATCCCAGCGCAAAGAATCATCGCCGGTGCAAATGCCATTTTCCAGGATAAATCCCGGCAGGCCGAATTTTTTCAGCGCTAAAAGCAGGTTATACAGCCCTTCCGGGTAAATTTCCCAGCCAAGGCTGTTCCTGGGCAGGCCGTGCTCATCGCCGCAATTATCCAGAAGAAGGTTCTTTATCCCCCAGCCTCTGGCGGCGGCCAGGTCACGGGTATAATAATTGATGCCGATGAAATCAATGGCGTTATGGCGTTTTAATTTTTCCAGGAATTCAAAATTGAATATTTTATTCCTTAAATGCACGGCTAACCTGTTTTTTAAACCAGGCTTACAGGCGGTAAAATAGCGCAGGTTTTTGGCGATACTGACCTTGGGAGGCTTGAGTTTTTGTTCTTCATAGATGGAATGGATCTCTTCATACGCCCGGATATGGCAAGACTCGAGTTGTTTTATTACCCTGAACGCCTGCGGGAGGGATTTTTGCTGGGGAGGCCAGGCGCCGAGTACGTAGGCGTGATATACATAGACCAGAGGTTCGTTTATGGTAACCCAGTAGCGCACCTTACCGCAAAGGGCGCTGACGATTTTTTCTGTAT
>JAQULD010000170.1 GCA_028719045.1 Candidatus Omnitrophota bacterium
AAAGGGAGGAAATACAGGTTCTAATAGACGGGACCGTAAAGCCTGACCTCGCGCTGCCGTTTGTTAATATAATAAAGGGTGATGCCAAGTCCAAGAGTATCGCCTCAGCCTCTATAGTAGCCAAAGTGACCAGGGACCGGATAATGTGCATATACGACAGTATTTACCCGCAATACGGGTTTACAAAGCACAAAGGCTACCCGACTTTGGAGCATAGGCGGGCGATCAGGCAATTCGGGCAGTCTGTAATCCACAGAAAGAGCTATTCCTGTGTCTAATGCAGGTTTAAATTTAGGCAGGACCGGTGAAGAACTGGCAGTCGCTTTTCTCCGGAGAAAAGGCTATAAAATAATTGCCAGGAACTATAAAACCAGGCTGGGGGAAATAGATATAATCGCCTCCGACGCGGATACCCTTTGTTTTATCGAAGTAAAGACAAGGTGTTCCGGCAGGTCAGGGCTGCCGAAAGAATCGGTTACCGGCTCCAAGCAAAGGCAGATCTCCAAAGCGGCAATATGTTTTCTCAAAGAGAAAAGGTCCTTGGATAAAAAAGCCAGATTCGACGTGGTCTCTGTGCGGTATCGCGAGGGAGAGCCGGAATTGGATGTGCTCAAGAACGCGTTCGAGCTGGATGAAAGGTTCTCTTATTAAAAAAATGCTATCCGATATTGAAATAGTCCAAAAAGCCGGTATCAAGCCGGTGGAACGCATCGCGGCGAAGCTTAGGATAAACAAAAAATACCTTATTCCCTACGGCAAGAATATAGCCAAGATAGATTTAAAACTTCTCGAGCGGCTGAAAGGCAACCCCAGGTCCAAATATATCGTGGTTACCGCCATAACCCCGACGCCGTTAGGCGAAGGGAAAACCGTTACCACCATTGGTTTGTCCATGGCGCTTAATAAACTCGGAAAATCTGCCAGCGTCTGCATAAGGCAGCCTTCTTCCGGCCCGGTTTTCGGGATAAAGGGGGGCGCTGCCGGCGGCGGGTATTCCCAGGTTTTGCCGATGGAGGATTTCAATCTCCATTTTACCGGTGACAACCACGCTGTGAGCCTGGCTCATAATCTGGCTTCCGCTTTCCTTGACAATTCGATCTTTAAAGGAAACCCTCTAAATATAAACCCAAAGGCCACGCTCTGGCGCAGGGTCATAGACATTAACGACCGTTCATTGAGGAATATCAAGATCGGCTTCGGCTTTGAAGGAAAATTTGAACCGCAGGATTCCGGTTTCGACATAACGGCTTCTTCGGAGATAATGGCGGCATTGGCTCTTGCGGTAAGTATTTCCGATTTGCGCAAAAGGCTGGGTAAAATAGTCCTGGCTTATACTTATGATGAAAAACCGGTCACCTGCGAAGATATTAAAGTAGCCGGCAGCATGGCCGCGCTTCTAAAAGAGGCGATAAAACCGAATTTGATCCAGACTATAGAAAATACGCCTTGCTTTGTGCACGCCGGGCCTTTCGGCAATATCGCCCACGGCAATAATTCCATACTTGCCGACAAGATAGCCCTGGCAACTTCCGATTATACGGTCACCGAGTCGGGATTCGGCGCTGATTGCGGGGCGGAAAAATTCTTCGATATTAAATGCCGGGCGAGCGGGTTTGTGCCTTCCTGCGCGGTAATGGTCTGTTCTGTCAGGGCCTTAAAAGCGCACAGCGGAAAGTTTAGCGTTACTCCGGGTAAACCGCTCGATAAAAACCTGTTTAAAGAAGATTTACCTTCGGTGGAAGCGGGAATTCAGAATCTGGCGAAGCAAATCGAAAACGTAAAACTTTTCGGCGTTCCTGTGGTGGTGGCGATCAACAGGTTTAATTCAGACACCGACAAAGAAATAAATTTTATAAAGGCTAAAGCGCTTGAATTTGGCGCCGATGGGTGCGAGATAAGCGAAGTCTGGCTCAAAGGCTCAAGCGGAGGGCTTGGGCTGGGGCGCGCGGTAATAAAAGCCGCGGAGAAAAAGAATGATTTTAAATTTCTTTATCCCCTGGACGCTTCCATAAAAGAAAAAATCTCCGTTATAGCCTCGAAAGTTTACGGGGCAAAAAACGTGGAATACAGCGCTTTGGCGGAGGAAAAGATAGCCAGATTTACCAAGCAAGGCTGGGATAAACTGCCTGTTTGCATGACCAAGACGCACTTGTCTTTATCTCATGACCCCACCCTGCTTGGCAGGCCAAAAGATTTTATTCTCCCGATCAGGGATATCCGCGCTTTTATAGGAGCGGGATTTTTGTCTCCCATGTGCGGGGCGATAAACACTATGCCGGGGCTTCCTACTCATCCTGCGGGAGAGAAGATCGATATTGACGGGGATGGGAATATAGTCGGGCTTTTTTAGCGTAAACTTAAAACCAATATGTATTATAATAAAACCCTTAAAAAATACCTGGATGATTTAGCGGCGAGAAAACCCGTTCCGGGAGGAGGAGCCGCCGCCGCCCTGGCCGCGGCTATGGGGGCGTCTTTGATCAGCATGGTGGTGAATTTTACCCTGGGAAGGCCGAAATATGAAAAATACCAGAAAGAACTGCAATTGATACTTTCAAAATCGGAGAATTTAAGGAAGTTGTTCCTGGCTCTTGTGGATTTAGACATCGCGGCCTATCAGAGCAAAAATATAAAAAAGGCAATGGAGATTCCCTTAAAAGTATGCAGGCTAAGCCTTGAAGCCTTAAGCCTTTGCCCGGATTTGGCCAAAAAAGGCAACAGTAATTTGATAAGCGACGCGGCAGTGGCCGCGGTTTTGCTGGAGGCGGCTTTTACCGGAGCGTATTTTAATGTAGAGATAAACCTGCAAAACCTGTTTGAAGACGGTTCTACCAGGAAGATCAGGAAAGAATTAAAGGCGAAGGCGGGAACGGTAAGAAGGATAAGGCGGGAAACGGAGGAAAAAGTTGGCGAAATTATTAGAAGGCAAGCCGCTGGCTGAGAAAATAAGAGCGGGCCTCTCCATTGAATT
>JAQULD010000171.1 GCA_028719045.1 Candidatus Omnitrophota bacterium
CCGGATACCTCGCCTCTGGTCTTTGTAGCTGCCAGGCCCTTACGCTGATTAGCGCGGTGGGCGGTAATAGCCTGATAGATCGCTTCGGAATTTATTATGCCGTCAAATACGGTAGAATTCAGCTTAACGCTGTCCACTTCTTTGCCCTGCGCATTATATATAGGTAAGGTTATCGCTTCCATTTTTTATTTTTTCGCCGCTTTTGCCTTAGCCGGTTCTTTTTTAGGGGCGGCTTTTCTTTTTTTGGCTGTTTTAACAATAACGTAGCCGTCTTTAAACCCCGGGACTGCTCCTTTAATCAAAAGTATGTTGTTCTCCGTGTCAATCTTTACCACCTTCAGGTTCTGGGTAGTTACCTGTCCGGCTCCCATGTGGCCGGCCATATGATGGCCCTTCCAGACCCTTCCCGGGGTCGTGGTTGAACCTACCGAACCTACCCGGCGGTGCGAAGTAGAACCGTGGGTCTTTGGACCGCCGTGCCAATGCCAGCGCTTCATGCCTCCCTGGAAGCCTTTGCCGATAGAAGTCCCGGTCACATCCACGAATTCTCCCAGGGTAAACGCATCTACTTTAAGGTCTTCTCCGACTTTGTATTCTTTTCCGGAGTCTTTAGGCAATTCCCTGATAATTTTACGGCCGGCAATATTCAATTTCTTAAAATACCCTGCTTGCGGTTTTTTGAGGCTTTTTTCCCTGGCCAGATCAAAACCGACCTGGATGCTTTTCTCATTAATTGCCAGCACAGGACAAGGCCCGGCCTCAATAGCGGTAACGTTTACCAAGGATCCGTCCTCGGCAAAAATCTGTGTCATCCCGATTTTTTTGCCTAATATCGCGCTCATTTTATCTCAACATCCACCCCTGCGGGCAGGTTTAACTTCCTTAATGAATCAATCGTCTTAGCTGTTGGTTCGAATATATCGATGAGCCTTTTGTGCGTGGATAAATCGAACTGCTCGCGGGACTTTTTATCAATGACCGGGGAACGCAAGACCGTGTAGATCTCGCGCCTGGTCGGAAGCGGAACCGGGCCGGCGATTTTGGCGCCGGTCCGTTTCACTGTATCAACGATCTCAAGGACCGCCTGGTCCAGGAGACGGTGATCATAAGCCTTTAATTTTATGCGTATCTTTTGTGCGACTGACATATGCTTAAGCGATAATCTCCGTAACTACGCCTGCGCCAACGGTGTGCCCGCCTTCGCGGATAGCGAAACGCGATTCTTTTTCCATGGCGATAGGGGTAATCAATTCTACCTCTAAATTAACGTTGTCTCCGGGCATGACCATTTCCACGCCCGCCGGAAGCGTTACGTTTCCGGTAACATCGGTCGTGCGGAAATAGAACTGCGGCCTGTAACCCTTGAAGAACGGCGTATGCCTTCCGCCTTCTTCTTTAGTCAAGATATACACCTGGGCCTTGAATTTGGTATGCGGGGTGATCGATTTAGGAGCGGCAATAACCATACCGCGTTCGATATCGTTCTTTTCAACGCCTCTTAATAGAAGCCCGACATTGTCTCCGGCCTGCCCTTCATCAAGAAGCTTGCGGAACATTTCAATCCCCGTAACTACCGATTTCTTTACTTCGGGCCTTAAACCTATAATTTCAACTTCTTCGCTCAGTTTTACCTTGCCGCGCTCGATCCTTCCGGTTGCGACTGTCCCTCTACCCTCGATGCTGAATACATCTTCAACAGCCATCAATAAAGGTTTATCTAAATCTCTTACCGGTAAAGGAATGAACTCGTCGCAAGCCTTGATCAGGTCGAGGATCGGTTTACAATCAGCACTGGCAGGGTCATTTGCGGAAGCTAAGGCCTTGGAAGCGCTGCCGCGGATGATCGGGGTTTTATCTCCGGGATATCCGTATTTGGTAAGCAGCTCCCTGACTTCCATTTCAACCAGGTCTAAAAGCTCATTATCAGTGACTAAGTCTACCTTGTTTAAAAACACGACCATAGAAGGCACGTTGACCTGCCTGGCTAAAAGAATATGCTCTCTTGTCTGAGGCATAGGGCCGTCAGCAGCTGAAACTACCAGAATTGCGCCATCCATCTGGGCAGCACCGGTAATCATGTTCTTGATATAATCGGCGTGGCCCGGGCAATCAATATGGGCGTAATGACGCGCGTCAGATTCGTATTCAACGTGGGCAACCGAAATTGTAACGGTCTTGGTATCGTCTCTGACTGTCCCGCCCTTGGCAATGTCAGCATAAGCCTTGGCAGTCGCTTTACCCAGCTTAGCCGAAATATTGACAATAGCGGCAGTCAGGGTGGTTTTGCCGTGGTCGATATGCCCGATAGTCCCGATATTTACGTGTGGCTTACTCCTTACAAATTTATCTTTAGCCATTTTTTCCTCCTCAATTTTCCCGTTTTTTCCGGGTTAGAAAATTCCTGCCGACCGGCAGGGATCCCGAGCCCGCCATCCTCTGGCTTGCGGGCGAAGGATTTTATCTCAAACTTTTTCTAGTTGAACCAGTAGCTGCGAAGCCGGTAACAATTTTTTCTGCTATATGTGCAGGCACTTCGCTGTAAAACGAAGGCTCCATTGTATAGGATGCGCGGCCTTGTGTCAAGGATCTTATTATAGTCGCATAATTAAAAACTTCAGCTAGCGGGATGTTGGCCCTGATAGTACGCAAGTTAAGCCGCTGCGCAAGTGAGATTATCTTTGCCCGTCGGGAACTTAAGTCTCCGATGACCTGCCCCATGAATTCCTCCGGGACGATCACCTCCATATCCATGATCGGCTCCAATAAAACCGGATGACCGCTTTTTAATCCGTCATTAAATGCCAGCGAACCGGCCATCTGAAAGGCTAATTCCGAAGAATCGACTTCGTGAAAAGATCCGTCAACCAGGGTAACATGTATATCGGTGACAGGATACCCTGCCAATGCGCCTGATTTTGCCGCGCCAAATACG
>JAQULD010000172.1 GCA_028719045.1 Candidatus Omnitrophota bacterium
CGTTGAAGCGTTTAATCGTTGAACCGTTTATTCGTTAACTCGTTCAATCGTATTTACGAATCAACGATTTAACGATTCAACGAATTACTATTTAATAATTTCTGTAACAACACCCGCACCTACCGTATGGCCGCCTTCGCGAATTGCAAAACGCGATTCTTTTTCCATAGCTATAGGCGTGATTAATTCAATTTCCAGATCAACGTTATCTCCGGGCATAACCATTTCCGCGCCCTGAGGCAATGTCACTGCGCCTGTTACGTCTGTAGTCCTGAAATAAAACTGAGGGCGATATCCCTTAAAGAACGGTGTGTGGCGTCCGCCTTCTTCTTTGGTCAAGATGTAAACCCGCGCCTTGAATTTGGTATGCGGAGTGATCGACTTTGGAGCAGCAATTACCATACCGCGTTCAATGTCATTCTTGTCAATGCCTCTTAAAAGCAAACCGACATTGTCGCCCGCCAGACCTTCGTCGAGAAGCTTGCGGAACATTTCAATACCGGTAACTACTGTTTTCTTCGGTTCAGGCCTTAAACCTACGAGCTCAACTTCTTCATTAATCTTGACCTTACCGCGCTCGATTCTGCCGGTTCCGACTGTCCCTCTACCTTCGATACTAAACACATCTTCTACTGCCATAAGTAAAGGCTTGTCAACTTCTCTGGTCGGGATCGGTATAAACTCATCGACCGCCTTGATCAGGTCAAGAATCGGCTTAGCATCCGGGCTATTCGGATCAGCTGATACTAAAGCCTTTGATGCACTACCGCGGATAATAGGAGTCTTGTCTCCGGGATAACCGTATTTTGTCAACAGGTCTCTGGTTTCAAGTTCAACCAGGTCCAGAAGCTCCTTGTCGGTAACCAAATCAACTTTGTTCAAGAATACTACGATTGCGGGAACGTTAACCTGACGGGCCAATAAAATATGCTCTCTTGTCTGAGGCATAGGGCCGTCAGCCGCAGAAACGACCAGTATTGCACCGTCCATCTGTGCAGCACCGGTAATCATATTCTTAATGTAGTCTGCGTGTCCCGGGCAGTCGATATGTGCATAATGCCTTGCTTCACTTTCATATTCAACGTGAGCAACCGAGATAGTCACGACCTTTGTCTCGTCTCTTACGGTTCCGCCCTTGGCTATGTCGGCATAGTCTCTTTTCTGTGCACGGCCGAGTTTTTCCAACACTGCGGTGATAGCTGCGGTGAGAGTTGTTTTACCGTGATCGATATGCCCTATTGTCCCGATGTTTACGTGAGGCTTACTCCTTACAAACTTTTCCTTAGCCATTAGTCCACCTCCCTAATTAAAAATTCTCTTGTATAATTTAATGTCATTTTCTTGACCCAGCGGATGTAAAACCGGCAATTATCTTATCTGCTATATGTGAAGGCACCTCGGAATAATATGAGGGCTCCATTGTATAGGAAGCACGGCCTTGAGTAAGAGAACGCATTACAGTTGCATAATTGAATATTTCCGCTAAAGGCACAAATACCCTTATTGCCCGGACATTGCCGCGGGAATTAATCGCATTTATTTTTGCGCGGCGTGCGCTTAAATCACCGATTATAGCTCCCATGAAGTCCTCGGGAGTAACTACTTCCATATCCATAATCGGTTCCAGCAATATGGGGCTGCCGCGTCTTAAGCCGTCGGTCAACGCAATTCCTGCAGCCATTTTAAACGCCAGTTCCGATGAATCGACTTCGTGGAAAGAGCCATCCACCAAAGTTACTTTTATATCTGTGACAGGGTATCCTGCCAGGACACCGCTTTTTGAAGTCTCAAAAACACCTTGTTTAACCGAGGGGATAAATTCCTGCGGTATAGCGCCGCCTTTAATTTTGTTTTCAAAAGTAACGCCTGCGCCGGGTGTTTCCTGCGGCTCCACTTCGATGACGCAATGGCCGTATTGGCCGCGTCCGCCGCTCTGCTGAATGAACTTACCCGTAGCATGGATTTTCTTTGTAATCGTTTCCCTGTATGCCACCTGGGGAAACCCGACCTGCACTGCAACATTGAATTCCCTTGCAAGGCGATCAACAATAATTTCCAAATGGAGCTGCCCCATACCGGATATAATGGTCTGGCCGGTCTCATGGTTATAGGTGACCCTGAATGACGGATCTTCATCAGCCAGCTTATGCAACGCCAAACCAAGTTTCTCCGATTCATCCTTTGAACTTGTTTCGATTGCCTGCTGTATGACCGGTTCCGGAAAGCGCATAGCCTCGATAAGAATCTGGTTATTTTCCAGGCATAGAGTATCGCCGGTTTTGGTTTCTTTCAAGCCGACCGCGGCAGCGATATCCCCGGTTGAAACACTTTCGATAATCTCCTGGCGGTTTGCGTGCATACGCACCAATTTGGTCACACGCTCCCTTACGCGTTTGCTGGCATTATAGATATATGTCCCCGAATTCAAAGTACCGGAATAAACGCGGATATAATTTAGTTTCCCCACATACGGGTCCGTAGCAACCTTAAAACTCAATGCGCAGAAAGGCGCATCGTCACTGGCTTTAATCTCTTCGAATTCGCCTGTCTCGGGTTTTGTCCCTTTTATCGCGGGCAAATCCGCCGGAGAAGGCAGATAGTCGCAAATCGCATCCAATACAAACTGGATACCTTTATTCTTAAAAGACGAACCGCAAAGCACGGGCACAAATTTATTTGCAACTACCGTCGAGCGGATCTTTTTCTTGATCTCTTCATCGGTAATCTCTTTGCCGTGCAGGAATTTATCCAGCATCTCATCATCTGCCTCTGCCAGCTTTTCAATCAAAATACCGCGGTATTTCTCAACATCTGCGTATAACTCCGCGGGGACATCTTTAATCTCAAAATCCTTGCCTAACTCGTCTTTAT
>JAQULD010000173.1 GCA_028719045.1 Candidatus Omnitrophota bacterium
TAGATTGGCTCTGGCGTCACGCAGCGATTTTACTTCACTGCCGACAAGTTCAATCCCGGCCTCCAGGCTTTCAAGGATTTCGTAATCTCTGCGCGCCTTTTTATTAGAAGCTATCCTCTTAAATTCCATATAATTATATCATATTTACTGGTGAAATACAATCCAATTAAAAGCCGCAAGGAACAACGGAAGCGTAAGCAGGCTCAAAAGATGAGTTACAAAGATCCCCTGGCTTATAAAGGTTTCCTCTCCTATATACCGCCTCACGATCACCGCGAGGTTAGTAGCCGAAGGCACCGCCAGTTCCATTACGATCAGGAGCCCTAACAAATAGGGAAGTTTTATGTAAGAGACAAGCGCCAGGCCGATAAGCGGCATAAGTATCAATTTCGCGGAAACCAGCCTGAAGATCAGTTTCTTGTTCATCTTCTTGTTCACGTACAGGTCCGCGAGGCTTGCCCCCACGACGACTATCGCCAGCGGGAAACTGCAGTTACCGAGCATGGTAAGCGGGGAAAAAATGAATTTCGGGATAAAAGCGTTTATCTTCAATATGATAAAAGCGAAGCCTGTAAGTGTAGCGATTATCGGCGGAGTAAAAACGCTCCCGAAAGAGAAATGTTTGGATTTATGGCAGCTTAAGAAATACACCCCCCACGACCAGATAAGCAGGTCAAACCCGACCACGAACATGAATAAATATATGAGCATCGCGCTTAACTGCTCTTTCGCCACTATCCAGCTTATTATTACCAGAGGCAGGTACCCGGAATTCTGGAACCCCAGAAGGCTTATGAATTCTTTTTTTAAAACAGGGTCTTTTTCGGAACGGGTCAAAAAATAACCTATCCCTAAACCAAGGCCGGTAGTCGCAAACCCCAGCAGGGTGAACTGCCACCAATTCGAATAATCCTTAAAATTGAACTTGTTTATTATCGAGCAAAAAATAAGCGCCGGCATGGTGACTTCTATCAGGAAACGCGTAAGGCCGGTAAGCCCTTCAGGCGAAATCGCTTTCTTACGCATCAGGAAAAATCCGACAGCGCCCAGGAAAAACATCTGCAGCATCGCTTCGGCTATGGATCTGGAATATGTTATAAGCGGCATAGACTAAAATTATATCATAAATCTTGTTATTGATAAATCTTCTTTATTGTCATATAATATATGGCACATTTACGCGGAAGTGGCGGAATGGCATACGCGCACGTCTCAGAAGCGTGTGGGGTAACCCTTGAGGGTTCAACTCCCTCCTTCCGCACCATTTTCCCCATCCTTTAAAAATGCCGGTAAAAAGTATATTCTGCTTATATCTGGTTATAACTTTCCTCTGCGGCTGCCAGACACTATCCCCCAGGAACAAAAAACCTTACCTTAAGCCCGCCCCGGATATAAATCAGGAGATCAAAAAATGTATCCGGGAAAAACGGGTCATGGCGGGAATGACTAAAGACCAGGTCCGCGCAAGCCTTGGAGAACCGAAAAGGATATCCCGCTTCGATTATAAAGAAGGCGGTTCGGAAGTCTGGATATACGGTAATTGCCCGCCCGATTGTTCCATACTCTATTTCGGAAAAGAAGGCAAACTGAACAACAATGCCTCTAACCGGGGAAAAATAAAAGGGCAGGATTAGATCTCTGCCCTTTTATTTAAGACCCCTTATTACAATTATTTAGGCTGTGTCCCCTGGGAATGCATCTTCTGCATTTCTTCTTTGGCTTCAGCGCGCTGCGCCTGCATATGCTCTTTAGCCTCGGCTTTTAGCTTTTCGATCTGCGCCTTTATCGCGGCCTTTTTCTGCTCGACCGTCATATTGGGATCATTCGATATTTTTTCGAACGCTGCGACGTTATCATTATGTTTTGACTCGCGGTATGAAACGTTCTCCTGGTATTGATTTTCGAAGAAATTTATCAATTCTGTTTTCTGCGCGTCGGTCATTTTCGTGTTCGCGGCTAATTTCTCTTTCAGGAAAACGATATTTTCCTGATGAATTTTCTCGCGGAAGGACTTATTTTCCTGGTATTGCTGTTCGCGGTGCTGCTTTACTTTTTCCTTCTGCTCCTGACGGAACCCTCCCTGCTCGGGCTGGCCGCCCTGTTCCGCCCACGCTAAAGCGGGCACTGCCAAAAACAACACTAACCATACCACCTGTATCTTTTTCATGCTAACCTCCTCCTTTCTCCATCCACTCTTTTAGACGTTACAAATCCCCTAAAGTTTACCGCGGTCTTACGACAATTTAAATGGGCCTATTTATTTTTTTTTAAACCATTCGCGGGTGAAATTTTTGTAGCTTTCAAAACCCGGTTTCCTGGAAAAATCCCAGCGCACCAGCCCGAAATAATCCACGCCGTTGCCCCAATGCCCTTTGCAGTCGCGGAAGAACGCCCAGAAGACTTTCTCCACATTGTCAAACTCAAGCAATTGCCCGTATACCGATTTTACCCATTCAGCCTGCTGTTTTTCAGTCGGGTTTTTCCCCATCCACCAGTTTTTCACCTTTAACCCGGGGTTGACACCGGGGCAGCCGATCTCCGTGATCCAAACCTTCTTATCGCCGTCCCCGTTCCTGGCCATTATTTTTTTCAATAGTTTGGGATAAGCGGCGATCCTTTTTTCCGACACAGGGTCCTGCGGAGATTCGAAAATATGGATGTTCAGGATATCGAAATAATTCTTGGCTCCGTTATCGTAAAGATGGTTCACGCTCGCGATACCGTTAGCGAAACCCCCGTTTAAGACTTTACAATCCGGGTCTATGTCTTTTAAAGCCTTATACACGTCTTTTAACAGCAGGCAGTAACTTTTAAGGCCGTCTTGCGGGTTCCAGTAGATATAAGAATCCGGCTCGTTCCAAAGTTCCCAG
>JAQULD010000174.1 GCA_028719045.1 Candidatus Omnitrophota bacterium
TATATCCGAACAGGGCAAAATGATCCGCGTCCCTGTTTATATGAACGATATAATCTCCCGCTGGCGTAAAGCTAAAGAACGGATGAGCCAGAAGTTGAAACGCATTCCCACCGACGAAGAAATAGCCAAAAGGTTAAAAATACCCGCGGATAAGATTACCCAGATAAATTTCTGGATGTCCACTTCCACTTCTTCGCTGGAAGCCCCTATCGGTGAGGATAGCGAGGGCAAAGTATCCGACCTGATTGAGGACACTGCTTCTTTGCAGCCGGACAGCGAAATTGAGCATATCCTGGATAAAGAGAGAGTGGCCAACCTCCTTGAGATAATGAACGACAGGGAAAGGGAAGTGCTGGATATGCGCTTTGGCCTGGAAAACAAAAAACAGCATACCCTGGCCGAAGTAGCCAAAAAAATGAAAGTTTCCAGGGAAAGGATCCGCCAGATCGAAGAAGCGGCATTACTGAAAATAAAGAAATTCGTAGAGGGGACAAAGGAAGAACTATGAAAAACGACACTTTTCTGGAAAAATCAATTGTCAATATAATCGATTTTCCCAAACCGGGGATCATATTCCGCGACATAACCTCGTTGATCCAGAATAAAAAAGCCTTTAAAAAAGCCGTTGACCTCTTGGCCGGCAAATATAAAAACAGGAAGATCGATAAGGTGGTTGGCGTCGAGGCGCGCGGCTTTATCTTTGGAGCGGCGATCGCTCACAAACTCGGAGCTGGTTTTATCCCTGTGCGCAAAAAAGGAAAACTTCCCCGTAAAACAATCTCAGCCAGCTATGAATTAGAGTACGGCACCGATACCCTGGAGATCCACGAAGACGCCATAAAACCGGGAGAAAGGATCCTGGTCATCGATGACCTTCTGGCTACGGGCGGCACGGTAAATGCTGTAGTCGGGCTTATAAATCAGCTTAAAGGAAGGATCCAGGGCATCGCCTTTGTCATAGAGCTAGTCGATCTTAAGGGAAGGGATAAATTAAAGGATTACCCTGTTTTTTCGCTGGTAGCGTTCCGGGGCCATTAAATTCTGCCCCTGTAGCTCATAAGGATACCTGCCTGCCGGCAGGCAGGGAGCAACAGTCGCCTTAAGCATATGTATTACGTTTATGCTCTAAAATCAGTTGAACATAATAGAGTATATATCGGAATAACCAAAAATTTAAGAAATAGGGTCAAAGAGCATAATTCAGGAAAAACAAAATCTACAAGATTTTATAAACCCTGGGTTTTGTTTTATTCAGAACTAGCTGATTCCCGCATAACTGCAAGAAAGCGGGAAAAACAGCTTAAATCGGGTTATGGTAAAGAGTTCTTAAAGAACAGGCGTAACGACAAACTCTTTAATGCGCCTGTAGCTCACACGGATAGAGCAAGAGTTTCCTAAACTCTGGGTAGCAGGTTCGACTCCTGCCAGGCGCATATAGTTTTTGTTGATGTACAGTGTGGCAGGTTCGATTCCTGCCAGGGGCACTTAATTTTATAAATGTATAACTATAACCTTCACGCTCATACTTTGTTAAGCGACGGACACCTGCTTCCTTCAGAGGTAGCTGCGCGTTACCTTGATAAAGGATACAAGGTGATCGCGCTTACGGACCACGCGGATTACAGCAACATAAAATCGCTCTGCGAGGCTGTTATGCTCTTCTGCCGCAAGTGGCCCAAAGACTCGAAAATCAAGGTTTTGCCGGGAATAGAATTGACCCACCTGCCTCCTGAGCAGTTTAAACCCCTGGCGGCTTATGCCAGAAAACAAGGGATTAAAATAATTATCGCCCACGGCGAGACCCCGGTTGAACCCGTAGTTATAAACACGAATAAGCTTTCACTCCTGGCGGATATCGATATACTTGCCCATCCGGGGCTGATCACAGACGCAGATACCTTATTAGCCAAGGAAAGAGGGATATTCCTGGAGATTACCAGCCGCCTCGGCCACTCGGAAACGAATAAACACGTAATAAACCAGGCCAGAAAGTTAGGGGCTAAATTGATCCTTAATCATGACAGCCATATGCCTGAAGATATTATTTCTCCGGAAGAGATGGCTGGGATCGGGATGCGCGAAGGCCTGACTCAAATTGAAATAGAGAAAATTTATGCTGATGTTAATGATTTTCTAAAACGGAAGGGGGCAAGATGAATAAAGGCATACTGTCCATTCTAACGGCGTGCTTTTTGTTGACGGGAGCGCTCGGCTGCGCTTCACTTTCCAATAGAGACTCATCATCTCAGTCCTTAAGGACACAACCGCTCCTGAAATTCTCGGACCTGCCTGTTCCGGTTGGTTTTAAGATCTTAGCGGACGAATCTTATTCCTTTGAAAGTTCCGGCATGCGCGTAGGGTTATTAAAATATAAAGGTAAGGCTACGACGGCTCAACTAGTCAATTTCTACAAAGAACAGATGCCGATGTACAATTGGTCGCTCCTGAACATCACGGAATACGGCGAATGCATAATGAACTTCGAAAGGGAACAGGAGAGCTGTATAGTAAATATTACCCCTTACGGAAGCTCTTCTGTGATAAGCCTGGCTATGGGCCCGAAATCCCAAGCCTTACCCAAGAAAACAAAGAAACCGATAAAATAAGGCAGCCTTCCCCGGTGACTGGCTCGGCTAGGGTGATTTTTCAAAAAACACTTGACAAATAACAAGTTATATGTTAAAAAAGAACAAAGTGATTAGCTGGAATATCATCTAGGCAAATAAATCATTCGCCTAGTTTACATAACAAGATCAAGGTATCATAAAAAAGGAGGAAAAAGAAAATGAGTAAACGCTTAATTGTGGTACTTGCGCTTCTATTTGTAGTCGGCACGACCTTCGCCGCTTACGCCGAAGTGCAAAA
>JAQULD010000175.1 GCA_028719045.1 Candidatus Omnitrophota bacterium
CGCCGAAACACAGGCCGAAAGCCACGGCAAGATGGGGAGCCGCCTGTTCCACTACCAGCTCCTGCCTGAAGCCGCCTGTTTCAGACCAGCCCTTTACCGACTTCAGGATATCCAGGCGTTCCACTTTCTTAAGCCTTTCCAGGTTATACAAAAGGAACTTGTCTATATTCTTCAGGCGCGAAGTCCCTCCGGTGATATACAGTTCCTCGACGAAATCCGCCTTAAAAGTTTTGGTATAATAACTTACCGTCCGGTTTATCTCCAGGATAAGCCGCTCCAGTACAGGGCGCAGCAGCCCGGAGATCTGTTCGCCAAGCAAAACGCCGAAGTCGGTCAGGAATTCCACCCTTGCCTCGTCTTCAAGAGGTATGCCGCAGTTACGCTTTATTTTTTCCGCGTCTTCGAAACTAAGGTCCAGCGTGCCGGAAGCGGCGGTTATGGTCTTTGCCATAGCCCGCGTAAGATGTTCTCCTCCCACGGGGATCTCCCTGAAAAAAACGAGGTTTTTCCCTTTATAAAAATTCAACAGCGAAACATTGGCCCCCATATCCAAAAGCACCGTGGTTTTCTCGGAAGCCTTTTCAATGCAATAAGGCAGGACATTGCCCAGCGCGTCGGAACTTACGTTTATCGCCACCGGCTTAATATCCATCTCTTTTAAGAAGCCGATTTGTTCGTCTATGGAAACCTTATCGGCGGCAATACAGGTAACCTGCAAGTTCGGCTGGCCCTTATCGTCGGCAACTTGCCCCGTTATAAAAAAATCGAACACCATATTGTTTATATCCATCTGGAAAGGCAGGCGTTTTTTAAGTTCGATGCTTACAAGCCCTTTTAAATCTTTCCGGCTGATAGCGGGGACAGCCAGTGAGAAAACGAATATCCCCTTGCCCGAAACGGATAGCCTCCCGAGGTTGTTTTTCTTCCTGGTGTCCTGGATAAATTCTTTTATAACCGTCTGTATGAACCTTTTTTTCTCGGTATGGTCTTCTTTTAAATTCGCGGGTATGGCGCGGGTGGCGCAGCTTGAGATAACATAACCTTTTCTCGCCCTGGCAAGCTGCAGGATTTTTATATAACTTGAGCCGATATCGATGCCGATTACATTGCGGGAAGGGGCAACAAACCCCTTCAAAAGGGAAAGAAATTCCTGAGGAGAGAAACGGCTTGCGGCCTTTTTAGGCCGGGGAGAATCCTTATTTTCCGACTTGTCCGGATTATTCATTTATATTATATAATTTTGATTATCGCGTGGCCCTGATCCTGATTATATCCAGCTGTTTCAGGATCTTTTCCTGGTTATCGAGAATCTCGTTAAGCTTGGCGGCGGTTTCTTTGTCTGATGAATCCAAATTACCCTGTAGCCTTGCAACGCTCGATTCCAGGCGCGCCAGGACTTCCATAGGGTTAGTTTCTTCCTGCGACTTTTGAGCTTTCACATTTAGCTTCCATGCGACAGATATTAAAATCGCGGCCAAAACAATCACGATAATTTTTTTTGCCATCGCCTGCCTCCTTCTTTTCACCTCTCCTCCCCTAGAGATTGCGGGGAAAAACCTGCGAGCTCAGTATCTTAGCCTGGCTGCCTGATAATATTTTAAATGTCACGGATATCCTTTTTATGTTGGTCTGAGACGGATTCACCGCAGGGGAAGCGAGTAAATTATTGTCCTTGTCGTAATAGGAGAATGTGAGGCTCTCCACGCCTTTTACCAGGATGTCGGAATTGCGCATTATGCTTCCTTTGACCGAAGGATCCGGGTCGCTTACCCATTGAAACTGGATATCGTTGCCGCCTGTGTCGTGGAACCTGAATTGCGCGCTGCCTGCGACGTAAACCGAAGAGGCGTCCTTTATTTCCCTTATCTCCCTGTCCATTCTTATAATAGCCATTTTCCCCACAGACGCCAGGTCATTACGGAAAGAAACAAATTGCCAGGTATCGATGACCCCTTTAATGTACATGGAAGATACTCCGACCAGTACACCCACGATAACGATGACCACTACCAATTCAATAATGGTCACGCCTTTCCCGCCTCGGCTGTCCCTGTCCGGGTTATGCACTGCCAAAATTCTCCTTTTAATATGGTCCGACGACCGTGGTTAAAGTCAGGTCTTTAACCAGATTGTCGTTACGGCTTACGCGGACTATGATCCTTTTATAATCGGTAACATTGGCGGACGCGCAGGCCGGGGCCGAACAGCTTACCGGGTTACCCGGAAAGCATGTGCCGTTCCAGGAGCCTGCCGCCGGAGTAACGTAATCCACTGTAACGCAGCGCGTGTAACCCGCCGCAGGAATATCTTGATAGCCGTTATAATCATCCACGTCATCGAAACCCGCGCCGCCGGTCCCGCTTCTTGTCTGGCCTGCGTCCGGGCCGAAATCAGCTCCCGAACTCCAGGGAGCGGAAGCATTCTTATCGAACTTCTTGGATCTTATTTCCTCCATCAGCTGCTGCGCGTAAAAACCCGCATCGGATACCGCCTCAGCTGAGGCGGACTTCATCGTCACCTCCGCCCACATGCGTAAAAGCACGGGGATCGCGACGCCAAGCACGACGATCGTCACCACCATTTCGATCAAAGTCAAACCGCTTGTATTTTTCGGTTTTCTAGTCACTGCACCCTTAAATTACCTGTGTTAGCGGTAACGTAAATGACATTACTACCGCCCTTAAAAGAAAAACTTACCGAACTTTCCTGGGTTAAATTAGTTCCGCTTGCGTCTTGAGGCGTGCCATTCCAGTCAAAACGCAGGACATTACCACCCCCGAAACTGGCGGCGCTGATTTTAATATTTTTATATTGGGGATCGCTGTTAAAATTAGTCTGCAATGGCTGGCGGCTGAAAGGCG
>JAQULD010000176.1 GCA_028719045.1 Candidatus Omnitrophota bacterium
TATGGGCACAAAATACCCGCTTACTCCCAATACGTCATAACCCCAGGCCTGTATTAGCACCCTCCTTTTTCCTATTGTAATTTCCACTTTTTCCGGATAAAGGGTAAGAAGCTCCTTAGGGGACCATTCAGAAGGGGATTCCTGCTGGTTGCCGTTATTATCCAGTTTTTGCGAGAAATAACCTTTTTTATAAAGCAGGGTCACGGCTACCATCGGCACGTTAAGGTCAGCGCAGGAACGGATGGTGTCGCCTGCCAAAACCCCCAAGCCTCCGCTATAAGTAGGGATCTTGGCGTTGATGCCGATCTCCATGGAAAAATAAGCTATAGTCCTGTCGCTCTTCCTCTTTTTCTTGATGATCTGTTCAGGCATTAATTCTCCTTTTTCTCTTCATTATTATCCTTTAAGAGTTTCTTTAATTCTTTTTGCGCCGCATTAAGTGAATCCCTTATTTCATCGGGGCTTCGCCCGGTAACCTCTCCGTTGCATTTCTCAAGTAGTGTCGCGCATTCCTTGCTGCTATTAAGATCTTCCAGGGATTTGTCCGAAAGGTTGTTCCTGAAAAACAGGACCAAGTTCTGAAAAGATTTAAGCGACACCACCCTCCTGCAGAAATCTCCGGCGTCTTTTGCATTAACAAAACGGCTCGGATCGTTGAATAATAACGCCATGGCCGTAGACTCGGCGTCAAAAACCACAGTTTCCCGTTTTTCCGGAAAAACTATTGCCAGGCCGCGGGTCATCTTCCTGTCATCCGTTACCGAGATCTTCTGCGGCCGCATGCTTGAGATCACGGTGGAAAAACTCCCGTCAGCGGCCACCGGCTCGGCCCTGCGGCTGTCCCATAACGAAGAAACACAGAGCCCCGAGCCCCCGATCTCTTTCGTATTCACGAACCCTTTAGCGTTCAGCATTTCTAAAACGCCGCCCGCCCTGCTGGCAAAGCCATAAACCGGAAAAACCAACAATAACACCGCCGAAAAAAATATTTTTTTCATCTTCCGCCTCTTGATAAGACAATTTCCCTATTATTATACATAGCAAATAAAAAATCCCAAGCTGTTTTTTACCTGGGATTTGCTGTGGAAAAATCGGTTTTTTTCATTTGAAATAAGGACAATCAGGATAAGGCGGATAGAATTTAAAGAGGTCCCTGATAGGAACACAGTTAAAAGTCCGGCCTGAAACAGTCTGTTGCCTGCCGAGCCTGGTGTCATATTTCAGGCAATAGTATTTATCATTGCCATCCCGGGACAGATTTAGGCAGGGGTCGCCGTCAAAAGCGCCGCAACAGGCGCCGCACCGCCTGCAAAGAGCTTCGTGCTCTTTCGCTTGTTCCTCCTGCTTAAGTAAATACCGAAGCTCTTCCATAAATATTACGCCTCTCCCCCGATTATCTTATCCCTTAATCTATAGTATTCTCCCGGGGGGGAGGTTTTTTTCTCCTGTTTCTGAAGGATGTCCGGAGGGACATAGAAAGGATTATCATAGCTTTTGCCGTAGATGATCACTTTAGGATGAGTATAGATTACTCCCAGCAGGATATCTTCTCCCACTTTGTTCTCATTATACTGGCACATGGCAATGAAACGGTTATGCAGGAACAAAAAATTCAATTCCCGTTCATAATAAATAATCCTGTTTGCCCCGGGAAGATTTTCAGAGACCCAATTCAGTTCTCCGCATCCGCGCAGTCCGCTATAGCCGGACTTAAGCGCCTCATAATGCGCGTCCTGGCATAAACCAAGCATAGCAATAGGGGAGAAAAAATCATCTTTAAGGTAAGTCTGCTCTTGAGAAAGAAAAATAAGCTGTCCCTTGTTTATATATTCTTCAGCGGTTATACCGTAATCAGTCAAAGACCGGCAAACATCTTCTTTGCCGGTTTCACCGGGTATATACACGCATCGCTGGCCGTGTTTTAAGCCGAATGCCAGGTAAGGAGCCGCGACATTAAGCTGTTCCTGTTTATCGCGGTAAATACTGCACAGATGCGTGCCCCAGCTCAACTTAGTGAAACTTTCGTATTGAACCTTGTTATTTTTTTCCATGATCACTTGAAATTATAAGGCTATTTGAACACGCCCGTTTCCCGCTCCCTTTTCTTATATTTTAGCACTTAAATAAAAAATCAAAAGCTGTTTCTGAATACGCGTTGTATTTCAATGATGGTTCAGGCGCGGCAAATACATTCTAACCCCAAGAATGAACACTTCGATCCCCGCCTTGGCGAAACCGGCTTTTTGTATGCCCCGTATAGAAGAGTAATTGGATGCCGCGGATTCGATAATTATGCTTATATCCTGCGTATTTTCCGCTTTAAGCCGGCCGGCAAGAAAATTCAAAGTTGCAGGATATAAACCTTTGCCTCTCATGCCGGGCAAAGTAAAACACTGCCGGATCAGGAATCCCGCTTGGTTTTTCAGAAGAAAATGCTTTTTTATAGGCTTGGCCCAGCACATGCTGCCGAGGCTTCCTTTAACCCGGCAGACCGCGCAAAAATGCCCCTTACTGAACAACCCTTCGAATTGGCGGAATATATTTTTCCCTTTATAACCCAGCAGAGAATTCTTATCCTCTTCCCCTAACTGGCCCAAAGACCTGATTATTTCAAAACTATGCCCCAAAGGCGGCTTAACATTTTCTCCGCCATCCTTATACACGAACACTACCGATACCCCGCTGCAAAGCTTTTCGGAAACAATGCCTAATGAATAAAGCGCAGTTTTCCAAAAACCATGGACACGAAACAGGTTATTAACCTTGGTAAATATGCTCATACTTTTGCCTTAAATATCACGCGGCCAGGACCATTATTTGGATCTCTTAAGGAGGACAAATATCCATAC
>JAQULD010000177.1 GCA_028719045.1 Candidatus Omnitrophota bacterium
TCCTTACTTTCCCTTGAGCCAGGTACGGTTTTAGAGTTTCGTTAAAGATTGTTTTAATTTTTGGGGCCTGTTTTTTATTTACCTTACGGTAATGCAAACTTAATGAGGCCCCTTTATCTTCCAGGAAAGCTCCGGGGATCAAAGATATCTTCCTCTTTAGCTCATCTTTTATCCTGCGCTTAGTTAGCTTATATCCCGGCGGCAATAATGATTTAAAATCCACCCCCGGCCCTTCTATCTCTAAACCGTGGTTGCCAGCATAAACAATATTGTTTAAACCGGCCCGTTTTCTAATGTCCTTTAGCGCCCTTCCGCTTATAATGGCGAGCTTATATCCCGGCCTTTCTGATAATGCCTTTAATAGTTTCCTTGCCTGCGCGGAAAGCCGCACTTTATCCGGATCATCGATAATAGGGGTTAGAGTCCCGTCAAAATCCAAAAAGATAAACAGATGTTTTCCCTTTAACCTTTCTTCGATCTTATTCCAACAGTCAAATAAATAATCCATATTAAGTTTTCTTCAATGCCGTCAATTCGGTAATAATGTTTCCCGCCCAGCGGTAAACATTATTTTCGGCAACCACTTTACGCATACTCTCCATGCGTTTCTTCTTTTCTTCCGGAGCCATCTCCAAAGCGAACTTTATCGCGTCCGCGAAATCCTCGACCGCGTAAGGATTTATTAAAACCGCGTCGCTTAATTCTCTCGAGGCTCCCGTAAACCTGCTTAAGATCAAAACCCCGCCCGCGTCTTTTCTCGAAGCCACAAATTCTTTCGCCACCAGGTTCATCCCGTCGTGCAAAGCGCTGACAATACAAAGGTCGGCGACCTGGTAATACGGCCTTATTTCCTCCTGGGCAAACTGCCTTTTAAGATAGATAATCGGCTTCCAGTCCCCTTGCGCGTATTTGGAATTCGTTTTCTCAACAAGGCTTTCGATCTCATCCATAAGGTCCTGGTAACGTTTTATGCGCGTGCGGCTCGGTGAAGCCAGTTGAACGAACACGAATTTATTCCTGTATTGCGGGTATTTCTCCAAAAACCTGTCTATCGCCATGATCCGCTCATTTATCCCTTTGGTATAATCAATCCTGTCCACCCCCACCGCGATTATCTTATCTTCCAATTTTAACTCTCTGCGGATATTATCCAATTCTTCAGGGTTTACTTCAACGCTATGGCCGCCCATATATCCGTCAACGCTTATGGGGAATGCTTTCACGAATGTCTCTTTTTGGCCGCGGTTCACGCTGAATTTCTCCGTATCAACCCGGCATTCAATGAGCCTGTTCGCCGTCTCCAGGAAATTATTGCAATGATATTGAAGGTGGAAGCCGATCAAATCGCTCGCGAGCATGCCGTCTAAGATCTCCATTTGATAGGGGCAGATCGCGAAGGCTTCCGGGTTTGGCCAGGGTATATGCCAGAATAAAGCGATAGTAGCGTCAGGCCTTTTTTCTTTTATAAGTTTTGGCAGGAGCGTAAAATGATAATCCTGGATAAAGATGAACGGCGGCTTTGCTGATAATTCCTCCAGGAGATTATCGGCGAATTTCTGATTGGCCTGTTTGTACATCTGCCAGTCAGATTCTTTGAATATCGGGCGGGTATGGGTAACGTGGCACAATGGCCACAATCCTTCGTTCGCGAAGCCGTAATAGTAGCCTTCCTCTTCTTCTTTTGTCAGCCACACGCGTTTAAGGATATAGCGTATATCATCGGGAGGGACACCGAGTTTGTTCTTGGAATTCACGAATTTCCTGTCTTCTTCGGTGCTTCCCTGGGCGATCCAGGTCCCGCCGCAGGCGTACAATATCGGGTCGATCGCGGTAACCACGCCGCTCGGAGGCCTGATACATTTAGGTTGCCCGCTCGTTTCATCAAGCACATGCATATACGGTTCGCGGTTGGAAACCACGAACAAAGTGTTGTCCCCGAGTTTAGCATGCACAAGTTCGCGCAGTTTATGCTCTGTCCATATTTCTGTTTTTTGAATAGACTTGGTGGCCTTTTCAGTTGCCGCCTTTTGCGCGACCCTTAAAGACAACGCTACCTGCTCGACTTCGCTTACAAGCTTGCCTATCTCCCCGCCTTCCTTAAAAGGCTGGAGTTCCCGGGTTTGTCCTTTTTGGAAATTAATAAACCATTGGGTCATTCTGCGTACAGGCAAGGTAAAAATATAACGCTGGATTAAACAAAAGTTTATGGCGAGAAGCGCTAATAAAACAAGTAAAGCGATACTGATTTTCTCCCAGGCCGCAAGTTCCGGTCCGGGAATAAAATTAATACCGTAGAGCCCCAAGACGCCTAGCAGCGCGGCTCCGATAGCTGATATTATTAAGACGGTAAAAGCAATTAAAAGTATTCTTTTCATATCTACCTGCCCTTTAAAGAATTATACTAGGCAGGCAATAGCGGTCAATCTGCTGATTCAACTTTTAATTGACTTTTTTCTACTATGGCAGGACTGGTTCGTTTAAACAACACTCCGCCTCGGCGATAAGCTCTGAGATCAGCTCTTTTACCGAGATTATCTTCTTGATCCGGAAGGCATTACTGCCGCACATGGCAAATCCCTGGTCCAACTCGCCCCGGTAAGCGTGCATAAGAGCCTTGGCGATACAATAATTAACTTTCTTGGCATCGCAGGTGGACAGGCACTGATATTCGCAACCGAAATCTATACGCTCACCTTTAGATATCCTCTTCACGAATTCATTGCAGATAACCCTTCCCGGCATACCCACCGGGCTTTGAATGATCACAATGTCCTCTTCCTTGGCGGCCATATACGCTTCTTTATATTTTAAGGATACGTCGCACTCGTGCGTGCAGACAAAAC
>JAQULD010000178.1 GCA_028719045.1 Candidatus Omnitrophota bacterium
CTGACGGGCTGCAGATAATCATCCTGCTTAAAGAAAGTAAATACTCATCGGCTTTCATCCGGTAGCTATTTTCCTTGGCAGGGGCATTCTTATTAAGATAATAATCCGCCATGATCTTAAAAGAAATGACCATCTGGGCGGTCCATTCAGACGAGATCACCCCTCCGCGCGCTACATGCTTTTGCGGCGCAAAATCAAAGCCCTTGATCTGGTTTTTATTCCCGTTTGGATTTGCGTAAACCACATCCACGCCGCAGGTCCTTTCGGCAAAATCCATGATCCCATCCGGGTCCATACCCAAACTAGCTAATTTCTCCGGTCCGATAGCAGCGATCGACCAGGCATAAGTATCGGTGGCGATGGTTGAGTCCCCTTTGCCGCGCTTAATCGGGATATCCGTCCCGTTATAGGTATTTTTAACCAGCCAATCCAATATCCTATTCCGTGCCGCAGCGTATTTTTGTTTATGCGTAAGCGTATACAACATATCGAAGAAAGCATAGGCATCAAGATTATGCTCGGTAGAATACCACGTTACGCTGGGCCCTCCGCGCAATCCTCCTTCGGGGTCCTCATTCTGTAAATTGATAATACCATCGGCAATATCCTCAGCCAGGCCAAGATACGTTCTGTCATTGGTGTTATGCGTATATTGAACTGCCGCGATCCCCAGCCAGATATTCGGCCCGGCATGAACTATAAACTCCGCGGGCGTGCCGTCGTCGGCATAGTAGGCGTTCAGGAATAAACCGTCTTTTTTCTCGGCCCGGTTATTGAAAAAATCCAGCATTTGCCTGGCGCGGGAAAGATCTCCGAAGTTTGTGAAGACCTGTATAATCAAAGATTGGTCATAAATAAAAGCCCAGCCGCTTATATCGTTGTCACCCTCAAAACTCCTGACTAAGCCGGTAGCCGTGTTCTGATGTATCCTGACCCACTGATACATCGCGTCAAAATTAGCCTTGGTTAAAATCGCTTTTTTCTTGTCTAAGCGCACTAGCTCTTCGCTGATCGCGCTCTCTTTTAGCTGGATCAGGGCCAATTGATTCCTTAGCCCGTCTTTCTCAGTTATCAATTTACTGATCAGTATTTCTAGTTCGCTTATCTTTTTGGCCTGCTCGCCGGCTTCGGCCTGTGTTTCGCTTTTTAGCCTTGTCCTCTCGTCATCTAGCCCCTTAATGCGCAATTCCAATGCCCGGATATCCTGCCTCAAGGCTTCCTTTTGCCTGCTTACGTCGTCTATCTTCTGCCGCGCAAGTTTAGATTCCCGGATCACCTCGGAAAGTTCCCTGACCAGGGCCTTGTTTTTCTCCGTAAGCTTCATATTCATGAAACTGTTTAATACCAGAAGCCCTCCCAGAAGAACGATCAGGCCTAAGACTACCGGGACGAATAATTTCTTCCTCCTGGCGTAAGACATCAGCTTGTTATTGGCAGCCGCGTCTATCATTTCATAATAGAGCCCGATATAGCACTTGTTCGCGCTGCCCTCTTCCTGCCTTACCCAGGCAGGCAGGGCTATAGCCTCTATCGGCTTCTTCAAGAACGGTATGTCTATAGTTAAGGAGAGTTTTACCTTATGTTCTTTTATCAGCTGGGCCAGCCGGGGTTCGAGATCATTCACGCACAAGCATATCCCGCCATAGCTTAAATTATTGGTAAAGCCCTGCAGGCGGCCGGACAGGTTTATATTATCGCCGGCGCCTACAAGGAAGAATTGCACGGGGAATACCGTGTCTAAACGCGTATAATGGCGCCTATCTATCCCCAGGTAATCAGTTTTTCGCTTTTTCATCGTCTGCCTTTTCTAAAATTACTCTCTGCTTAGCTCTCCTGGCTGCCTTCTCCAAAAACGCCTTAAAAGCCGCGTAATCGCTTTGAGAAATTATTTTTTTCTTGGTCCTGGTTTCTTGCCGGAAGAAAATCTTATTATTTTTATATCCGTATTCAACCTTGACCTCTGACCAAGGGCTCTCCTCGCTTAAATTATCCGGCATATTCTTAACGATAAGACCCTTGGGCAGGTCTATTTCCAGATACTCTTCCTTGACATCCAAAAGCCCCAGGTCAACCGGATACCTGCGTTTAAGTTTGGAAACCAAAGCTGTGTTCACGGATGCCAGCTGAGGCAAGATCCTCAAGCTGCCTGAAACCGTGAAAAACTCATCCCCGGAAAAATCATACGCCAACACAACCGGTTTATTCAAATCGTCAAGATTATCGATTTTATATTTATTCACCTTGGCCCCTATCGAGATTTCCTGCGCCACGCTGTTTAACGTATCCTGAATAAGCTCAGGCTGGGTAAAAAGGAGCCAATAACGCTGGGCCTGGTCAAAGAAACCGCGGGTGTAGTTCTTCTTCTCGGCGGTAATGCCTTCATTTTTATTTACCTTTATATTTAATTCCTGGCGGATGGAATTATGTTCCGGAGGGAAGAGCGGCGTCTCCAGTATTTTATATCCACCCGGGGCAAACCCCAGCACTTTGCGGGATTGATCCGACAGGGGCAAGTCGCCGAAAGAACAGGTTTGGGCGGTCGGGTCCAGAAATACAGTCTTGTCTTCCAGTTCCAAAGCCGCTATGCAGTGGTTAAATAATGTTGCCGGCAGCTCAGGGATAAGGTTAACGGATTTATCGGTGCTGATAAGCACCGGATACGCAACCAGCCCCGCTTCTTTAAACATGGTCACTAAAAGTATGGCTTTATCCTTGCAATCGCCGTATTTATTTTTAAATATTTCGCTCGCCGGATGCGGCTCATACCCGGCCTGGCCATACTCTACCGCGACATAACG
>JAQULD010000179.1 GCA_028719045.1 Candidatus Omnitrophota bacterium
TGCGCACCAGTTCGTAGTCTATATTACCCAAACCAAGTTCCGCCGCGTGTTTTATCTGGACCAGCCCGTCCCTCTTGGGATGGGCCTCCTTGAAAATATCCTTGCCGCAGGCCTCGATAGTCAGGTCAAAACTCGCTTTATCTACGCTTACAGGATCGGTTGAAGCGATGATCCCGACGTCAGGGGATATCCTGGGGTCATCTTTTGCCAGGCAATCGCACTCCTTGGTGATCTTTGTGGCAAAATTAACGAAGCAGGCCTTTCCCGCCTTGTTTTTCAAAACCGCGCCGGCGAATTCAACCATTTTCTGCTGGATGCTGCCGCCTCCCGCCTCCCAGTTCACTTCGATCGCTCCCTTAGGGCACCTGGCTATACAGCTCGCGCAGCCTGTGCATTTTACGCTTTCGATGGAAGCTTTCTTTTTTTTAATTGAGATAGCTCCGGCAAGGCAAACTCCCACGCATTCCCCGCATCCTGCGCATTTATTCAAGATCACGACAGGAGAAACATCCGAATGCTGAGAAAGCTTTCCTTCCCTGGTGGCGCAACCCATCCCTAAATTCTTCAGTGCTCCTCCGAAACCGGTCATGATGTGGCCTTTAAAATGCGCTGCCCCCACGATCGCGTCAGCCTCTACAAAAATCCTGGCGACCTTTGCCACTCTTATAAACTTCCGCTTTATTTCGATATCACAGCAATTTTCCTTGATTGTATCATCCGGGATAACGACCTCCGCGCCTGTTATTTCCGGGCGAAAACCGTGTTCATAAGCCAGGGCAAGATGGTCTTTTGAATTAGTCCTCCTGCCTTTGTAAAGAGTGTTGGTGTCCGAGATAAAACACGAAGCCCCTCTCCTTACAATATCATCGCGGAGAACCCTGACGAATTCCGGTTTGACGTAACCGGTATTGCCATCTTCACCGAAATGAAGTTTTATGCAGGCTTTCCCGCCTTTACTCTCCACATCCATAAGCAAGCTCTTCTCTAAGAGCTTCGAAAGCTTTAGCTGCACAGCCTGAATATCGTCTTTATTATCCGAAGGGATAAAGTAAACTTTACTTTTCATGATCTTTCCATGGCCATTTCACGCAATCATCGTATTTCGGGAAAAGCACATAATCGGCTTTCCCTTTTAAAACAAAAGTCTTAATCCGGTAATTTTTGAACAGCCCTTTTGCCGTCCGGATGGTTTTCCCGCTTACCGACACATCATCCACGAGCAGGATTCTCTTGGCACCGGCAGGCAAAACGGTATTTTTAAAAACTTGAGGCCTCGCGTATTTCGGTTTGTTATTCTTATCGCGGTAATTTAAGCGGATTACACTTAAACCGCAGCCGAGTTTATAAGCCAGAAGCCCGGCGGGCACAACGCCGCCGCTGGCGATCCCGACCACAAGGTCGAAACCGGAAAGTTTAAACTTTTTTATCGCCTTGCAAATCTCCTCAAAACTGACTTCCCGCATAAGGTCATTTACGCCTATATTTTAAGATTACTAAATCCAATACAAAAAGCGCCAGTAAACCGGGGACACTCGGTACGAAGGCGTTAATGAAAAATTCCCGGACGTTTAACCCCGGATAAAGGCCAGGGATAAAATGAAGCAGCAAAGCGGATATAAGAACACAGGCCAGATACGGCAATAGAGCGGTAAAAAGTGGGTTCCGTGATTTTTTACCTAAAAAATACGCGGCGGCCGCAAAGGCCGCGAGTTCCATGGTAAGGGCAGGGACCAATGCCTCGCGCGGCTGGCCGCAAAAAAGCCAGTTCATATAGGGGGAAAAAAGCGCGCTTATTATCCCTGTTTGCAGGCCGAAAAAACGGACAGCTATCAAGGGAGCGTAAAACATCGCTAACAGCCTTGCGCCCCAAGGCAAGCCCTGGTAAAAAGGAAAAAGATGTACCGTAAATTGCAGGGCCAAAGATAACAAAAGGACAGCTGTTACCTGTTTTACCCGCAGCGTGATAATTTTTCCTGTGTAAACGGTATCCATTTTTTTATTATCCTTGGCGGCTACTCCGCCATTTTTTCGATCGCCTTTACGGCCAATTCCACCGCCGCCTCCAGGTCATCCATGCAAAAAACCCCGGTCGGAGAATGGATATACCTTGAAGGTATGGCCAAGACGCCTGTGGGTATGCCGCTTTTGTTTATCTGGATTATAGCCCCATCGGTCATTCCCCCTTCTATAACATCGATCTGGTATTTTATTTTATTTTTTTTAGCGGCCTCAATGAATATATCCTTGATCTTTTCGTTAACGATTATCCCCCGGCCGGAGGCCTCGATAAGGGTTATCGCCACCCCTTCCCCAAGCTTTAAAGAAGACTCTCTTTCTTTTATCTGCGGGGTATCTCCTGCGACCGTAGTATCGATCGCTATCGCGAAGTCCGGTTCGATCTTAAAAGATGAGGTCCGCGCGCCCTTTAGCCCCACTTCTTCCTGGGCGGTCGCTACGCCGTAAATCTCGGCGTCAGCTTTTACCTTTTCCATGATCTTTACCAGGGCAAAACATCCTACCCTGTTATCGATCGCCTTGCCATAAATAAGGTTTTTGTTTAATATTCCGGCATTCGCTTCGAAAACCGCCACATCACCGACCTGTATTTTCTTTTGCGCTTCTTCTTTGCTGGCGGCCCCGATATCTATGAACA
>JAQULD010000180.1 GCA_028719045.1 Candidatus Omnitrophota bacterium
GGGCTGGACGCTTTGATCGCGGTCGGAGGGGAAGACACTCTCGGGGTAGCTTCAAAACTGAACAAAGATAAAATCGCCAATGTTGTGGGCGTCCCCAAGACCATTGACAATGACTTGTCTTCCACCGATTTTACCTTCGGCTTCGACACCGCGCTGAACATCGCCATGGAATGCATTGACAGGCTGCATACCACAGCGGAAAGCCATCACCGCGTAATGGTCGCCGAAGTCATGGGCAGGCACGCCGGATGGATCGCCGTGGAAGCCGGTATTGCCGGCGGCGCTGACGTCATCCTTATCCCGGAAGTACCCATTGACATGGATGAGGTTTGTTCGTTCATAAAAAAAAGACACGCGCGCGGCAAGACCTTCAGCATAGTAGTGGTCGCGGAAGGCGCGCAATTCAAAGATAAATCGCTTATCACCCAGGAAGAAAAACTCGATGAGTTCGGCCATGTCAGGCTCGGAGGAATAGGAGACCACCTGGCGAAAGAAATAGAGAAAAGGACCGGTTTCGAAACCAGGGTCACGGTGCTTGGACACATCCAAAGAGGCGGCTCGCCCACGGCTTTTGACAGGATATTAGGAACGCGTTTCGGCGTAAAAGCGGTGGAACTGGTAAAAGAAAAGAAATTCGGGAAAATGGTCGCGCTTCAAGGCACAAAAATAATCGAGGTCCCGCTGGAACAAGCGGTAAGCGCACTTAAAACAGTGGACATGGAACTTTACGAAATGGCCAAAGTTTTCTTCGGATAGAAACATTCTTTAAG
Source organism: Candidatus Omnitrophota bacterium (assembly GCA_028719045.1). The sequence continues at coordinate 771 of JAQULD010000180.1, forward strand.
GCCCGCGAAAAGAGGTCAATATGAGAGAAAGAATAAAGGAACTGCTCCTGGAAAGCATCCAGGTCAAAGAGGACCTGCTGCAGACATCCACGACACAAATAATGGAAATAGCCAGCGCCGCTATCGAGAGCCTTAAAAATTCCGGAAAGATCATTATTTTCGGAAACGGCGGCTCCGCCGCGGACAGCCAGCACATCGCGGCCGAATTCGTCGGAAGGTTTAAAAAAGACAGGACGGGCCTTGCGGCTATCGCCCTGACCACCAACACCTCCATTATCACAGCGCTTGCCAATGACTACGGCTACGATATAATCTTTTCGAAACAAATAGAAGCCCTGGCGCAGAAAAATGACTTGGTGATCGGCGTTTCAACCAGCGGCAAAGCCAAGAACGTGGGCTGCGGCATTAAACAGGCCAAAAAAATGGGGATTAAGACCGTCGCCCTTACCGGCGGAGACGGCGGAGAAATAGCGAAGCTCGCGGACATATCCTTGCTCGTTCCTTCAACGGTGACTGCCAGGATACAAGAAGCTCATATTACCATAGGACATATCATATGCGAACTGGTAGAACAGGCGCTGTTTTAGAAGCGAAGATAAAAAGCCTAAAACCCCTGCGGAAAATAACCGCTTCCTTAAGGTCCCGCGGGAAAAAAATAGTTTTTACAAACGGCTGTTTCGACCTGTTGCACTACGGCCATGTAAAATACCTGCAGGACGCCAAGGCTAAAGGCGACATTCTGGTCGTGGCGATAAACACCGACGCGTCGGTAAAAAAGATAAAAGGGCCGAAGAGGCCGATAGTCGGAGAAAAAGACCGGGCAAAGGTGATCGCGGCGCTCGCTAGCGTCGATTACGTCACTTTATTCAACGAAGATACCCCTCTTAAAACGATACGGGCGCTAAAACCGGATATCCTGGTAAAAGGCGCGGACTGGAACAAAAAAGCCATCGTGGGAAGCGATCTCGTTTCGGGTTATGGGGGAAAAGTAGCGACGATAAATTTCATCAAAGGCCGCTCCACGACAAACTTGATAAATAAAATTGCGCAAAACCTCTAAGATAAAAGGCATTGACAGGATAATCGACGCCAATTTAAACAGGCTGAAAGAAGGATTACGCGTCCTGGAAGAGATCTGCCGTTTTATAATAGACAGCCGCGAGCTTACCCTGCAATTCAAGAAAACGAGGCATAAAATAAACGCGATAGCCGGACGCCTTAACGCGCAGACTGAATTAATAGAAGAAAGAGCAAGCTTGGAAGACGTGGGCAGATTGATGCACCACAAAAAAGAACTGGAAAGAAAAAACTGCCAGGACATTTTCTTCGCTAACTCTACCCGCGTAAAAGAGTCGCTCAGGGTACTGGAAGAATTCTCGAAACTAAAAGACATCCGTATCGCGCTCGAGTTTAAAAAAATAAGATACGGGATATATGAACTGGAAAAAAAATCCGCTAAAAGATTGCCGGCTTTACGCAATACTTGACAGGCAGGTACTCGGGGACGCTGACTTCCGCGGTTTCGCGATGAAATTAAAAGGCCTGCCTTTAGATATAGTGCAGTTAAGGGACAAGATTTCCGGTAAAAACACTGTATACCGGAATGCCCTGGCCTTAGCCGGGATATTCTCGAAACAAAAGACGCTTTTCATCGTAAATGACCATCCCGACATAGCGGCGCTGGTAAACTGCGACGGCGTGCACCTCGGGCAGGATGACCTGCCGGTAGAAGCGGCAAGGAAATTATTAGGCAGGAAAAAGATCATCGGGGTTTCCTGCCACAGCCTGAAGCAGGCGCTGGAGGCTGAGAGAAGAGGGCCCGATTATATAGGTATAGGGCCTGTC
>JAQULD010000181.1 GCA_028719045.1 Candidatus Omnitrophota bacterium
CGCTATCCGTTTTCGTATAAAATCCAAGACTTTTTCCTGTTTTTCGGTTAATTCCATAGTTCCTAGACTTTACCACACATTTGTGTGGTAGTCAAGACAAAAAAGAGGGACACCCTTTAAGTCAATCGGAAGGGTGTCCCTTATTTACCTCTCCCCTGCCGTTTATTCTATCTTAATCCAATCGGTAAGAGGAGTAAAATGCCCGGTTTCCGGGTCAGCTTTTAAGATCTTTACGCCGTTTGCCGCAATGTGGTCTGTAGCGCTGAAATTAACGGTATACATTAAACCGCCTGTATTAAAATCGGTTAAGGATTCTAAAGCCTGTTGAAATGTCTCTTTTGTAATATTAGTACCTGCTTTTTTGATCGCCTCAGCGTAGATTTTGGCCATGATCCAACCTTGGATGTATGTGACAGGTATTTCTTTCAGCTCCGGCCTGTGCTCTGCGGCAAATTTCTTGATTTCCTCCATGCCCGGGATATTGTTATCGTACCAACGGCTGTACACACTGGTTACGATAAGCTCTATACCGCTCTTTAATGCTTCTCGCGTGTCCTTGATTACGCTTTCATCTCCGGAATAGAATGTGCCCATGATAGTGGTCTTAAGCCCCGCCTTGGCACAGTCATTGATTACTTTTATCGTAGGAGCGCCTGTTTCTTGTATGATAATATAATCAGGGTTAACGGCTTTTATCCTGTTGATCTGCTCTGTGGCATCGGTAGCGTTAAGTTCAACGATTTCCTTTGCTGCTACCTCAATGCCTAATGCCGCGGCTTTCGCCGTTCCTGCTTCTAATGCCGATACTCCGAAAGGGGAAGAATTGTATATAAAAGCCACTTTTACTTTTGTTTCTTTTCCTTTGGGGTGCGTAGCGGCGTATTGCAGCAATGCGTTGAATTGTTGAGTGTACGTTGGCCCGGGAATAAAATTATAAGCCCTGACCGGATTAACCAACCCTTCATCCATGGAAGCGGAGAACCAGCAGATTTTATCTACATTAACCTGGGGAAGCAGCGCTTTTGATGGCCCTGTGCCCCAGCCTAAAATAGCGATAACGCCTTCATTCCTGAGCTTCAAATAAGCTTCTCTGGCGACATTCACATCATAACGTTCGTCTTCCATGATCAGGTCTATTTTCTTCGAGTTAATTCCTCCTTGAGCATTAAGATATTTATAATAATCTTCGATGCCCCATGCCATGGGCAAACTGACATCCGCTGTTTTTCCGGTTTTATCCATTATTGCCCCGATCTTTACCTGGGCGAATACGGAAGTACAGAATAAAGAAAACAATACACCGAAAACAAGCGCACTGACCCACATTTTACTTTTCATTCTACATCCTCCTTTTGGGTTATTTATTTACTTTCTGTTTGAGTTGCATGATCATGTTCACGCAGGTGCCTGAAAGCCTCATGAATTCGCTGCCGGCACTGAGCATGGTTTCCGCTTGTTGTATATCTCCGCTGTTTACCATGGCCACTATCTGCGCCGTATGTTGATGAAACTGGAGATGAGCTTCTTTTAGCGAAGTATATTCCGGTATAGCGCTGTACTTTTTACCTTCGCTATGGATCCATTGGCCAAGAGGGCATATTTTGTCTTGGGCTATTTGTTCGGGTTTAAGCGAACCATCCCTTTTTGCGAGATAGGCTCGTAATTTTGATTTCCATTCCACGTGTGCTTTAATCGCGTCATCAAAATTCATTTGAATCCCTCCTATCGTTTAAATTTTGCGAGATGAAGCCACCAATTTTTGTAATTCCAGGCCGGAATTTGCTTAAAAAGAGTTTTCGCGGACCTGGTTTTCAGGTATTTATTGCCTACCGACATAAAACTTTTAGCCTGGGTAAAACCCTGGTCAAGATACTCTTTTGCCTGCAGGATGCATTCAAGGATATCGGCGTCTCTCGCTATTATTGCCGCCGGGGTTTTTTGGGCGTTGTAAGAGGCAAGTATCGTATCCAGTTCGTTCTTCATTATTTTTTCCAAAAGCCCGGTTTGCTGGCGGTAGACCGTTCGTTCTATTTTTTCGAAATTGAAATAATTAAGGCTTATTTTGTGCAGGTCATTGGTCCTGGCTTCGTGGATGTCGTGGAACAAAGCGATGAGCAGGACTTGATACGGGTCCTGTTTTTCCATTTTTGCCAGGATATAACCCAGTACCGCGCAGCGGAAAGAATGTTCAGCTACGCTTTCCGGATCTTTTATTCCGGCAACCCACCAGCCGCTGCGTTTAACGCGTTTAAGCTGTCCGGCTTCGGCGAGAAAATTTATGATTGATTGTTTGGATTTAGCCATAAGGGTGTTTTACTTTCTTTGACAGGCGATTTCGTAGCAGAAGATGCCGACCGCCATGGCAACATTGAAAGAAAGCCCGGCCCCCTGCATCGGCAGTGTCAATTTGTAATCGGTATGCTTTACCAGCCCCGGCCTTATCCCCTCTCCTTCCGAACCGAATAAAAGGCAAAGCGGGAAGTTTAAGCTTACGTTCCTTGGGTATTCCCCGCCTTCCACGACCGTAGCTCCTATCCAGTAACCCGCCTCTTTAGCTTTTTGCACGGCTAATGATACATTTGTCACCAGGCACACAGGAACGTAA
>JAQULD010000182.1 GCA_028719045.1 Candidatus Omnitrophota bacterium
AGCAATAACAGCATCGCCAGGTCTTTAAATGCCTTTCTTTGTTCCTCTGCCTCGCCGCCGATATTAATCATGACATCGCTGGGTAAGGTTATTTTACTCAACTCCTTATTGAAGTCCTCAATGATTTTTCCCGAAGACCGCCTGTAAGTATTACATTCTACCTGCACTACCCTTTCCCGGTTTTTACGGTCAATATCCTGCGGCCCGAGGGTTTCATAAATTCTGGCAATGTTGGACAATTTAATATGGTCCCTGGAAGCCCCCTTCAACGCCTCCGCGTCTGCCAGGGCGGCAAAAGAAGTTTTCTCCTGCGGCAGGGGGGCTATGATAGAAAGGTTTTCAATATCTTCTCGTTTTGTGCGCGAAGCTTCCTCAAGCCTGACATAAATATCATAGGTCTCTCCTTTTTCGCGGTATTTTGTCGCGCTTACTCCCTGGATAAAAGCCTTAAGGGTATCAGAGATAGTTCCCATATCCAGGCCTAAGGCCGCTGTTTTTTCGCGGTCAATATCAATCCTTAATTCCGGGCGGTTAAATTCGCGCGAAATGGAAACATCTACCGCGCCGGGGATATTCTCTAAGATACCTTTTATTTTTTCTGCCAGGGCGTCGGTTTCTTCAAACGAGTGGCCAATAATCTCAATTTGGATTGCCTTGCCTCCGCCTCCGGTAATCATCCGGCCTATAGGGTTACCTGTTGAAATATCAGCCTTGATTACCCCGGGGATATTCTTAACCTTGTCTCTTAGAATCTGCCCGACTTCCGTAACCGAACGTTTCCTCTTGGTCTTGACCACCAGCTTTGCTCCTGCAGCGATAGTATGCGACCCCTGCGCTCCGCCAAAGGCCCTGCCCATACCCCTGACCGAACCGGTTCTCACATAATAATATTCTGCTTCCGGGACATCCTGAGCCAGTATATCCTCGATTCTGGAAGCGATTTTATCGGTTTCCTCAAGCCTTGTCCCTACAGGAAGACTGATATTTACGCGCACGTCACCCGTATCCTCTTCGGGAATAAATTCATTGCCGACAAAACGCGTCAAGCCTAAGCTAAAGATGAACGCCAAGGTAAAACCGATAATAACGGTCTTCTTATGCCTCAGGGACCAGCCAAGCAGTCTTGCGTAAAAGTCCTCCCAAGCCTTAAACATTTTCTCGGAAAAATCATAAAATTTAACGGATGCCTTTACCTTTCCTTTAGTTGTACCGTTATTATTAAGATGCAGCCATTTTGAACAAAGCATCGGGCTGAAAGTCGCGGCGGTAAAAAGCGATGCCAGAAGCGTGACAATGATGATTACCGCTAACTCGCCGAAGATAACCCCGACGACACCCGGGATAAATAACATCGGTGCAAAAACCACGATGGTCGTAAATGTCGAGGCGGCGATGGATAAAAACATTTCCGAGGTGCCGAAAATCGCCGCTTCCTGCGGCCGCTGGCCGCGCTCAAAGTGGCGGTAAACATTGTCTACGACAACAATAGCGTTATCAACAACCATGCCCGAAGCAATGGCTATGGAAGAAAGGCTGATGGTATTAATAGTTTTGCCGCTTAAGAAAAGATAGATAAAACTAATCAGGAGCGAAAATGGTATGGTCAAGGCAACAATCATGCTCGGCGCGAACTGGCGCAGAAAAAACCAAACCACCAATACTACCAGTAATATTGCCAGCCACACCGAAGATTTTAACGAATCAAGCGAGGTAATGATATCTTTTGAAGTATCAAAAATCGTAACAACCTTTATGTCCGCCGGAAGCGTTTTAATCAACTCTTCCATGCGCTTCTTTATCCTTTGCGCGACTTCCACAGTATTGGTGCCGCTTTGCTTCTGCACCATCATCATCAAGCCGGGATTTTTGTCAACCCGCACGGCGCTGGTAACTTCTTTAAAACTGTCTTCCACGCGGGCAACATCTTTCAAATAAATATATTTATCTGCTCGCCTGCCCAAGATTACCAAATTTATCTCTTCGGGAGCAGCGAATTCACCGGGGAGCCTCAATAGATAATCGGTCATTCCCGTCTTTAAATCTCCCACAGGCTGGGTGATATTTTCCTGTTTTAAGGCATTTTGGATATCAAGTATGGAAAAACCGTACCCTTCAAGGCGAGCCTTATCTACCCAGATATTGATCTGCCGTTCCAGGCCGCCGACCATAATTTGCACTGTCCCCACTCCGGGCAGCTGGCTGAGGGCATCGCCTATCCTTTTATCAACCAGGTCGTAGAGCTCAGGATAGGATTGCTTTGCCGTAAAACCATAATATATTATCGGTATATTTGCGGTATTGAATTTGAAGATTATGGGATTATCCATTTCATCCGGGATATCCGGCAATAACCGTTTAGCTAAATCAATGCGGTCGCGGATATCATTGGATGCCTCATCCAGGTTTGTCCCCCAGGTGAATTTAAGGGTAATCCTTGAGGAGCCTTCAGAGGAAGAAGAGGTAATTTTTTCTAACCCCGGGGTTGTGGCAAGCTGGTTCTCCAGCACTTCGGTGACTTTAGTCTCTACATCTTCCGGGCTTGCCCCGGAATAGGTAGAGATTACGCTAATGGAGGGCGGCTCG
>JAQULD010000183.1 GCA_028719045.1 Candidatus Omnitrophota bacterium
ATAACCTGTTTTTCCAGAGAAACGCGCGAGGAAAGAGTTTGGCAGCTTTGAAAAACGCCAGGACGTCAATGGTTTCATTGAGCCATTCCGGCGTATAATCATCGGTTTCCGGGATGTGCCTATCCCAGCGGGCTTTGGGGTTAAATCCTGACTGGCTCATAGTTTCTAAGGATTGCTATCAACTTACCTAGAATACTAAAATCTTTATGTATTGGAACGTAATTTTTATTGGCTGCTTCGAGATAAAATTTATTATCTTTGCGCTGCAAGCGCTTCAAAGTAACTTCATTATATTCTAACAATGCCGCGATAATATCGCCTGTATCCGCGGTGAGTTGTTTCCTGATAATCGCGATATCGCCATCCATGATACCGGCATCAATCATGCTGTCGCCTTTGACTTTTAACGCAAAAATTCCGTCTTTAGCATCTTTAGAAAACATCTGCTCAAAATCCAGGTAATTGTCAGTGTCTTCATGAGCTTCATTAGGCTTACCTGCGGGAATTGTTGAAATCAAACGGATCTTCTGGGGGTTGCTCTGTAATAATTCTATGGCGCGGGATTTATTATTGCTGCGTTTTAAGTAACCTTTTTTCTGGAGGGTTTCCAGATAATCACGCACCGTACCGGTTGAGGAAAATCCGAGCGCTGCGGCGATTTCGCGTATGGTTGGCGGAAGATTATCTTTGTTAATTTTGTCCTGTATGAAATCCAGGACCTTCTGCTGCTTTGGGGTAATCTTAACGAGTAATTTCATACCCACACAATACCACACATTTGTGTGGATGTCAAGTTATTCTATCTTTTCCATAGGCTGCTTGCAGCAGACAAGTTCCCCGCCGCCAACCTTGGTCACAGTTACCTCATTTCCGCAGACGTTGCATTTAAATTTCTCATCCACCTCTTTTACGTTCATTTTTACCTCCCTCCTTCTCTCTTTTAGCTTTTTTTATGCGGATAACCACGACTAAACTGATTATATACGCCAATATCCCGATACAAAAAGAAACTACAAAATAGCCCAGGACAACCGGCAGTATCGTATCTACAACTGATAGCTCCAGGAGATTTCGCCAGTGAAAATCCTTTAGGACATGCAGCCAGCCATCTTTTACGCTATGCCAGTCCAAGCCCAGGATAAAAGCCCCGACTTTGACCGACAAAACAAACGAAACAAAGCTTATCCAGGTGTTAGTCAGCAGGCTTCCTAAGAGCGCACTTGCCCTATTCAGCCGGAAGAGCATTGCCAGGAATAAAGAAGCCACCAACCCGGTACCGGGAAGCACTCCCAGGAATACACCCAGCCCAAAACCAAGGGCGATTTTTTGGGGAGAGTCATTTATCCTGAAAAACTTCAGGTAAATGACCTTAAAAAATCTTGAAAGCTTACTTCCGTTTTTTTTCTTCATCAACAAGCACCCGTTTAAGGATTTTTCCCGTACTGTTTTTGGGAAGGATATTCCTGAACTCAACATACTTAGGGATCTTATAAGAAGCTAACCTGTCTCTTAAGTACTGGATAACCTCATGCTCCCCCATAACTTCTCCGTCTTTCAAAACCACAAAAGCCTTTGGCACCTCTCCTTTATGCGCATCTTCAATACCGATAACCGCCGCTTCTTTGACTTTAGGATTCTGGTAAAGCACTTCCTCAATTTCGCGCGGGTAAACATTCAGGCCGCGCACATTGACCATCTCCTTTTTTCTTCCTTCAATATGGACGTAGTCTTCTTTATCGAATCTCGCCATATCTCCGGTATAAAGCCACCCGCCTTTAATAGTCTCGGTTGTGGCTTCTTCGTGTTTTAGATAACCTTGCATAACATTGGGCCCGCGCACAAGAAGTTCTCCGATATGGCCTGCGGAAAGATCATTGCCCTTATCATCCACAATCTTTAACTCAATATTTCTTGATAAAGATAAACCGATGGAGCCGGGCTTACGTTTCTTAAGCGGGTTCAAGGTTACAACCGGTGCGGCCTCAGTAAGGCCGTAACCTTCAAGGAGACGGGTACGGAACTTTCTTTCAAATCCCCGGAAGGTCTCCGCGGGAAGCGCGGCTGCACCGGAAATACAAATTCGCACCGGGTTAAAGAACTTAATAATCGGAGTATGGAATAATTTCGGCAGTTTCATATCTTTAAGGATATTGTAAATTGATGGGATTCCCACAAAAACCGTGACTCTGTTTTTTCTGATGGCGCGGATGATACGCTTAAAAGGCTTAAGCGATTTCATAATCACGATTTTCGCTCCCGCAGATATCGGCATATTCATGCAGACCGTAGCGGCAAAAGAATGGAATAACGGCAGGATACAGATAAAAGAATCTTTGTGCGTGGCTTTAATATTATCCGAAGAATCAACGGCATTTGATACCAGGTTACTGTGCGATAGCATCGCTCCTTTAGGGTGCCCGGTTGTCCCTGAGGTGTACAAAATCACCGCTAACTGGCGCGGGTCGATAATCACTCCCTCAAGAATCCTGGTCCCGGATTTCTGTATTTTATGGATATCCACAACATGATCTTTGGCTTTAGCGGTACAGATAATATGCTTAAGGCTGTCCACCCTA
>JAQULD010000184.1 GCA_028719045.1 Candidatus Omnitrophota bacterium
CTGCTAAAGGGGAACTGGAACAGAGAAGGGACACCGTAATCACCTGGCTTGCCAAGTTAGGCATCCTGGAAGAGACTCAATGCTGCAACCAGGAATCCAGCAGGGAATACAGGGAAGCGCTGGTGATGGCGGAAAAAAACTCTTGACAAGAATTTTTTTTTGTTTATAATTAGCACTCTAGGGAAAAGAGTGCTAAGGTTTTATTAATAACAATAACACCCCGCGCTTATAAAGTATTGCGCGGGAGTGCCCATGTGGGCTAGGAGGTGACGAAATGGATATTAAACCATTAGGAGACCGCATAGTAGTCAAACCCTTGGAAGCGGAGAGCAAAACCAAGGGGGGCATTGTCTTGCCGGATACGGCTAAGGAAAAACCACAAGAAGCAAAGGTCGTGGCGATAGGAAAGGGTAAAGTATTGGAAAATGGCTCTGTGCAATCTCCCGAAGTAAAAGTCGGAGACAAGGTATTATACGGTAAATATTCCGGCAACGAGATTACAACCAAAGAAGGCGAAGAATTACTCATTCTGCGCGAAGATGACATTTTAGCGATTATTAAATGAGGCCCAAACTTACGGAACGATCAGTGAACGTAAGTTTGTTGGCCGAATTTATCCCGGCGAATGCAAGAAAATTTGGAACAAATTTTCGCAGCAGTTTTGAGCCGGGACAACATATCTAATAGGAGGAACTGATGGCAAAGCAATTGTTGTATAGTGATGATGCCCGCCGCAAGATTTTAAGCGGGGTAGAACAGTTGGCCGCTGCGGTAAAAGTAACTTTAGGGCCAAAGGGACGCAATGTAGTTATCGATAAGAAATTCGGCTCACCCACCATAACCAAAGACGGGGTAACGGTAGCCAAAGAGGTTGACTTAGAAGATGCTTTTGAAAATATGGGCGCTCAGATGGTCAAAGAGGTCGCTGAAAAAACTTCAGAGATTGCCGGTGACGGAACTACGACAGCCACAGTTTTAGCTGAAGCGATTTATCGGGAAGGTCTAAAGAACGTAACCGCCGGTTCAAACCCCATGGAGTTAAAACGCGGAATTGAAAAAGCTGTGGTAAAAATAGTCGAAGAATTAGGAAAACTTTCTACCCCCATCAAAGACAAAAAAGAAATTGCCCAGGTAGCCAGTATTGCCGCTAATTCAGACACCGCTATCGGAGAATTAATTGCCGAGGCAATGGATAAAGTAGGTAAAGACGGGGTAATTACAGTTGAAGAGGCTAAATCTACCGCTACTACTCTGGATGTCGTTGAAGGTATGCAGTTTGACCAGGGATATTTATCCCCCTATTTCGTAACTGATGCCGAAAGAATGGAAGTGCTTTTAGAAGATCCTTATATACTTATTTATGAAAAGAAGATATCTTCAATAAAAGATATACTTCCTTTGTTAGAGAAGATTGCCCGTGTAGGTAAACCTCTATTGATTATTGCCGAAGAGGTTGATGGAGAGGCTTTAGCAACTCTGGTAGTCAATAAGATCCGCGGCACCTTTGTTGCTTGTGCCGTAAAAGCTCCAGGCTATGGTGATAGACGTAAAGCTATGCTTGAAGATATCGCTATCCTTACCGGTGGCAAGGCTTTAACTGAAGACTTAGGGATAAAGCTTGAAAATGTTGATATCGAAGACCTTGGCCGGGCAAAGAAAGTAAAAATCGACAAAGAAAATTCCACTATTGTCGAAGGCGCGGGAAAGAATACGGCAATTAACGCAAGAATTTCCCAGCTTAAGAAACAGATCGAAGATACTGATTCGGATTATGATAAAGAGAAGCTGCAGGAACGCCTGGCTAAATTAGCCGGCGGCGTTGCCGTAATTAACGTAGGCGCGGCCACAGAATCAGAGATGAAGGAAAAGAAAGCGCGCGTTGAAGACGCATTGCATGCTACCCGCGCAGCTACCCAGGAAGGTATTGTTCCCGGAGGCGGGGTTGCCTTAATCCGCACCATTGCCGCTTTAGACAAGCTAAAACTAGATGGTGACGAGAAAATCGGCGCTAATATAGTAAAACGCGCTATTGAAGAACCTTTAAGACAAATAGTCCAGAACGCAGGCCTTGAAGGTTCGGTGGTTGTACAAAGGATTAAACAGGAAAAAACAAATATAGGCTACGATGTAAGCCAGGATTCTTACGTGGATATGCTTGAGGCTGGAGTAATTGATCCTACGAAAGTAACCCGTTCGGCATTACAAAATGCTTCCAGTATTGCCGCTTTATTGCTTACAACTGAAACTTTAATTACGGATAAACCTGAAAAAGATGAGAAAATGCCTCCGATGCCCGGTGGTGGTATGGGTGGTATGGGCGGTATGGGCGGGGGGATGTATTAAAAAAATCAGAAACTAATAGATCCAGCAACTAAAGAAAAGGGCGAAGTTTAAACTTCGCCCTTTTCTTATATTAGCCATAAGAAAATCCTCTTTTTCCCTTGACAAATCATTAAGATATGTTATATTTGATTAAAATTTGGTAAAATTGTCCGTATGCCTTAAGTTATGGAGGTAACTTAAGGTCTGCCACAGTTAGTGTAATCCGGATTGACTTATACAGGG
>JAQULD010000185.1 GCA_028719045.1 Candidatus Omnitrophota bacterium
TTGAAAGAATAATTCCCGCAAAACCCAATATTTTACCCGGCCTGAACTTTTCTGCCTTGAGCCCTTTATAAAATATATAGGAAGTTAAAGGAAAAAGCGCGGCCAGCCAGACAAGATTGATAACTTTAGTCCCCACAAAAAGCCCTGCCGTAATGCCGAAAAGAAAAGCATTCCTGAAAGTAAAATCAAGCTTGAGTTTTAGAAGAGTATTTAACACCAGCAGAAGAAGAACCGCGCAGATAACATCAACAAGAGACCCTGATCGGAGTTGTTTAAAAATATTCGGGATAAGCATCAAAAGAAAACCGCTTAATAAGGCGATTTTCCTATCTAAGCTGTATTTCCTAAGTATTGCGTACACCGCTATTATGCCGATAATATAAAACGGGGCTTGGCCCATATCCGCCAAGAACGCGTTCCTTAAGGGCATCATTAACCAGGCAAAGAAGAGTTCAGCGTTAATAGGATAATAAGAGATCATGCAGGCGTCTAATAAGCCTGAACCCGGGATAGGCCTGGAGCCGAATATAAGGAACGGGTTAGTCAGGCTGGCGCTTTTAATCCAGGCAGCGGGAAAAGCAAGATGATGGAACATGCTGTCCGTATTAAAGGGAGGATTGACTAAGTTAATATACCCTTTCACCAGGAAAAAGGCCGCGAAGACAGAAAAAGCTAAAATAAGTAACTTGCTGTTTATAAAGAATCCTATGTCGGGCTTTAAGAAAAGAGGGGTTATTTTACGCGGGCAACACGAGAAAGCAAGAATAAGGACCAGTAAATGCATCAAGAAAACGTTCCCGAAATAAAGGAGGCCGATACTGCCCAAAAAGAGCTCAACTAAAACAATTTGTCCGAAAAATAAAATAAAACAGGTTAAAACTGATTCGCTGAATGAGCGAAGGCCAAAGTATTTTCCCGTAAACAGCCAGGAACTGGCTGCTACAACTACGGCCTCAACAATAAAACTTATCATTATATCTCTCCCCTTAAATAAACTTTAGCTTCTTCCCCGCGAATATGACCATCCGCAAAAGAATGAACCCGTGCCTCCAGCGGTTTATGTTAGTACTTCCGTACGTCCTTTCATGGTACCTCACCGGTATTTCCTGGATCTTTAAGCAAAGCCGCGAAGCACCAAGGATCAGATCAAAATCCCCGAAAGGGTCAAACTCGCCGAAAAAACTCCTGTTTGATTCTATTTTTTTATAGTTCTCCCTGGAGATAACCTTGGTCCCGCAAAGGGTGTCTTTGAACCTCTGACCGACTAGAAAAGAGAAAACCTCCGCGAAGAATTTGTTACCGATCATATTACAGAACCGCATTGCCTTGCCTTCGTGCGGGTAAACCAGCCGGCTCCCGTTTAAAAATTCAGCCTTATCTTCGCAGATGGCCTTGTAGAAGGCTGGAAGGGCTTCCGGAGAAACAGATAAATCAGCATCTAAAATCATCAGGATATCTTTTGAGGCGTGTTCAAAACCTCTTCTGACGGCATCCGCCTTTCCTCTTCCCTCCTGCTTTAGGCAATGTATATTCAGGGTCCTGCCATACTTTTCCTTTATCTTCTGGATTTCCTGCCAGGTGTTATCTTTAGAGTGGCCTTCTACAAAGATAACTTCATCATCGGGGCCCATACGCGGGAGCCTTTTCACGATATTCTCTATGTTCCCGGCTTCATTACGGGCAGGGACAATAACAGAGGCAGAGAGCCCATCTTTGGTATTTTTCAAAAGCGGCCTGGCCACAAGGATATTTACCATACAAAAAAGCTTAAAGAACGGAAGCGGCGCCAGATAACGGTTTATGAAATTACTTATCAAAGGTAAATAAAACGGGATTATGACTTTACTGTCGGAAAAGACGGGCTCAAAATCCGCTAAAAGCAGCATATTGGAAATATCTTTTTGGTCTATCCAGTTTTGCTCGGGAGATTTATCACGGATCCCTAAAAGATTGCCTAAGCTCACCAGAGGCTTCCATGCGCTGCTGTAATATAAGAAGATGAGCCTGGTTTTACGATTGCAAGACTTATGCAGTCTCTGAAAAAATAATAAGAAATCCCTCTCATAATGCAATACGCCGTTTAATAACAAATACTCGGGGTCTTCTCCCTGCAATTGTTCCAGGCTGGTCAAGTCAGCAAGAAAAAGTCTCTTGGAATTCTTAAAGAAACTGCTAAGCGGGAACGATTGTGAGTTTATTTCAATGACCGAATCACCGGGCCGGATAAAAACCGAAAGATACTTAAAAAGCAAATGGTAAAAATACTTCTTAATACCCAGCCGTTTCTCCTGATTAGTTTTCATATTTTAGCGAAAAACTTGACTTTTAAAATGACCCACAACGCGGGGAGCATATCAAATACCCTGATAGTCTTGCCCTCTTTATGCGAACGTGGCTTGTAATATACGGGGACTTCCCCGGTTTTATAACCCCCCTTACACACCTTGCTTACCAGTTCAAAGGCAAAAGCCTGGCTCCTGGATTTACAGTTAATTTTCCTTAAAACGCCGGTTTTAGCCAGATTCGTGCCGATAGTATCCGTAAAATTCTTTCCATAGAAG
>JAQULD010000186.1 GCA_028719045.1 Candidatus Omnitrophota bacterium
GAACCGCTTGATTCTTGCAGGATAGCCATGATCTTTATGGTATTGTCATCCACCTGCTCCGTAAGCCCCCCGGTAAGGTTCTCCAGGTCGCTGCCCAGCAAAGCCAAAGTCTCGTCTATTTTGTCAAAACCGTCTAAACTGGCCTGCATGAGCGATTCCACCCGGAAATAAGCCATCTGGGTAATGACTTCCTGCGATTTGGTCGCCTCTTCAATGGTCCTTCCGACCGCGTCAGAGGCCACAGCGAGGCTGTCATCAAACCCTTCCTTCATTGTGTTCTTCAGCTGGTCAAGCGATACAGCGACATCCTTGCCGGTAGAAGTGATCATTTTCTGAGTATAGCTCTGGAACTTGACCTGGCCTTTCTGGGCGATCTCTTTTATGGCGTCAAGTGCGACCAGGCCGCTTGTTTTCCTTACGCTCTCCTCGGCTATATTCTGAAATCCCTTGAAAATATTTTTTACATCGGTAAAAACGTTATCGAAGGCGTTGGTTACTCTTTTTGTTATTTCCGATTCCAGCCTTTTATTGGAGATAACTCCGGAAACAATAGCTCCCAGGCCGGATAATACAAGGATAAATATGACCAGCCCCAGTATTTTATGCGAGAGCCTTAATTTAAAACCCTTGTTTTCTCCTAAAGTGATTTCTTCCGCCATCTTATTCTGCATATTTGGTTTCGATTATATCGTTTAATTTAACCGCGCCTCCCTGCGCGCCCAGTTCCATAAGAGCCTGCTGGACTTCTCCGATCTCGGTTGCGGAAGGGGTAAAATTATTAAAAAGCACGCGGTCTTTCGGTTTAGTTAAAGCAATACAGACCAGATCCGGATCAAGCTTGAAAATATCTGCCTGGGCTAAAGCGGACTGCTTACCCTTGGAAGCATCTTTGTCTTTTTCCACAAATTGGGCGGATTTAATTATCTTGCTCACATAATCTTTTACCTGATCGGGATATTTTTTCAATAAAGCGGGATTAACAATAAGCACGCTGTCGATATGATTCGGATAAACGTCTTTGCTTAAGACTATTTTCTTTACGAGCCCTTCTTTTTCCGCCATGGCGCCGTAAGGTTCAGGTAAACAAAAACCAAAAAGCCTGTCTTCTTTCAATAAAGCAGTGGCCCTTTTTAACGGGATAAGAAGGTATTTCACATCATAACCAAGTTTTAACCCCTGGCTTTTCAGGATCTTGGAAAAAATGACCAGGTCCATGGTATCATTGCCTGAACCTCCGATAATCGTGCCTTTCAAATCCTTCAAAGAGTCGCTTTTTGAAACAAAAGCGCTTCCGTTCCTGTTCACTACAAGCACGATCTTGAGCGGTATACCTTCATAAGCCATGATCAAGGCTTTAGGCAGGGTTATAACAGCCGCGCCTACAGCCCCGGTCCTAAAAGCCGCTTCCAGAGCGGTCCAGGAATCATACACATCGAGCTTTATTTTAGAATTTTTGATAAAGTAATCTTTTTGCGTGACTACCAGCGGGATTTGCTCAACAAGAGGAATTACTCCCACTCTAAGGGAGAATTCCTCTTGTTTTTGCTGACTAAAGGCGGGAAATATTGTCAGAAGCAAAACGCCTGTGATTACCCAGATACCCAGGCACAACTTTTTGCTTTTTGTCATTTTTTTAGTGTTTAAATTATATTATTATAATATTAATAAAATAAATTATAAAATTAACAAACTATTAGAAATTCTCGCTGTCATCCCACTTCACAGGATTATCCTGTTTAGAAGGAGCGACTTTTTCTCCGGGAATTTCATCAATGATCTTGACCAGATCCCATTCGCCCTGCATATCCGCAGCGGGTTTGCCTTCCAGGATCAGGTTGGAAGTCATTGCCTGATGATCCCAGTCGCGGTAATATTCTTCGCCCTTAAGAACGGTGAATTTCATTCCCTCAAGGGTTTTAGCCACTGTTTTGGCGTCCGTGGAATTCGCCTTCTTCACCGCGTCAGAATAAGTCATGATCGCTACCCACGCTGCTGCGGCGGCGTTTCCGGGAGGAGCACCGTATCTGGCCTTGAATTTATCAACAAAAGCCTTGCTTCCGGGATATTTATCCTGCAACTGCCATTCCCAGGGAGAAGTGGCGATAACGCCCTCCATTGCTTCAGGGCCTGCGCCTTTTGCCATATATAACTCCATCAAAGGAACGACCACTTTCATATCTTTCTTAATGCCCATAGCTGTAGCCTGCTTCAGGGAATTAACCATATCTTTTCCGAACTGAACCAGGACCAGGACATCCGGCTTTGCGGCCTTGGCGTCCAAAAGATATTTAACAAAACTTTTCTCCCCCAACGGGCTTCTTGCCGATCCTATGGTCTGGCCTCCGGATGCTTCCAATACTTTACGGAAAGATTTTTCTACGGAATAACCCAAGGTATAATCAGCGGTTATGTAATAGTATTTCGCGGTTTTCCCGAATTTATTGATCAGGTAATCCGCGGCCGCGTGCGCCGACATCCAGGCGTCATTATACCAGCGGAATATATAACGGTTTACGACCTGATAGCTCGGCTCAAGGCTTTTAGGGTC
>JAQULD010000187.1 GCA_028719045.1 Candidatus Omnitrophota bacterium
TAAAGGCCTGGTCACCGGCGAAGCAATAGAGAAGACAAGCGACGAAGAACTCTGCTCTTTGGTAAGGGCCACCTCGGTATTCGCCAGGTTATCTCCTTCACAAAAAGAAAGGATCATCCACGCCCTGCACAAAAACGGCCATTCCGTAGGCTACCTCGGAGACGGCATAAACGACGCGCCTGCCCTGAAAGCGGCTGATGTCGGTATTTCAGTCAATAACGCAGTGGATATCGCCAAAGAATCAGCGGATATAATCCTTCTTAAAAAGAGCCTGATGGTCCTTGAAGACGGGGTGACCGAGGGGAGGAAGACCTTCGGTAATATACTTAAGTATATTAAGATGGGCGCTAGTTCCAATTTCGGGAACATGATCAGTATGACCGGCGCAAGTATCTTTCTGCCGTTTTTGCCGATGCTGCCCATACAAATACTTTTAAATAATTTTCTTTATGACGTTTCCCAGATAGCTATTCCTTCCGATGAGGTTGACAAAGAATATGTCCTGAAAGAAAGGCCCTGGAACATAGAATACATAAAGAAATTCATCCTTTTTATCGGCCCGATAAGCTCGATATTCGACTTTATAACCTTCGGGGTGCTGCTTTGGGTCTTTCACGCCAACCAGGCGCTTTTTAACACAGGCTGGTTCTTGGAATCATTGTGCACGCAGACGCTGGTTATCCACGTCATCCGTACAGGCAAGATTCCTTTTATCGAAAGTAAACCCAGCCAGTTCCTGATCTTCACTTCTATTTATATTGTAACGATAGGCCTGGTTCTGCCGTTTATCCCGCTGGGCCACTATTTCAAATTCGTCATTCCTCCTCCGGCATTTTTCCTGGCGCTTTTAGCCATCATCACTGCTTATTTATTCCTGGTGCAATTTGTAAAAAACTGGTTCATTAAGAAATACGGGTATGAATAAAAGGAGCCCCCATGAGCAAAATAACGGTTAACGACATTTTATCTTTAAAAGGCAGGCGGAAAATTACTATGCTTACTGCTTATGATTATCCGACAGCCAGCTTAGTGGATAAAGCCGGAATTGACATGATCCTGGTCGGAGATTCTCTGGCGAATGTAGTTTTGGGGCTTGATTCGACGACCAAGGTAGGGATGCCTGAAATGCTTCATCACGCGAAAGCAGTGACCCGCGCAGTAACAGGAGCGTTAGTTATCGGAGATATGCCTTATGAATCCTACCAGATCAATACCGAAGAATGCGTAAAAAATGCCAAGAGGTTTATTAACGAAGCTGATTGCTCCGCGGTAAAACTGGAATGGTTTGATCAATGCCCAGGGGTAACCGAGGCAATAGTGAAATCCGGTATACCGGTAATGGGCCACATAGGCCTGACCCCCCAAACAGCGGATAAGCTGGGAGGGTTTAAGGTCCAGGGTAAAGACGCTGACGCTGCCCGCAGGTTGATCGAACAGGCTCAGGAATTGGAAAGCCTGGGGTGCTTTTCAATTGTCCTTGAATGCGTCCCGGACAAATTAGCCGAGATCATCACCAAAAAATTAAAGATACCGACTATCGGGATAGGGGCAGGTATTAGTTGTGACGGCCAAGTACTGGTTATCAATGACATGCTCGGCCTTTTTGAACGCTATACGCCGAAGTTCGTCAAAAAATATGTGAACCTTTCCCCGTTGATACTTAAGGCGATCGAGGAATTTAAAAGCGAGGTTCTTGAAGGAAAATTTCCCGCCCCGGAACACTCCTTCAGCATCAAGGAAGAGGAATTAAAAAAGATATGAAGAATAAGATACTGAAACAACTCCTGTTAACAGCGGTGCTTTGCGCCTGCCTCGTTTTTGTTGTAAAATTCGGGCTTCCGCAATTATTACGCGCCTATATCGTAACCGGTATCGGAGACTGCGCAAAAATCCCTGTCCTGTGCATGACGCCCAAGGAGGCAACGCAAGCCCTTACTGCAGATAGAGACTATATCCAGGGACTTGTCCCTTATAAATTTCCAAAAACAAATATCAGCGCGCCTAAAGGGTTTAAGGTGGTCCAGGAATTAGTCTCCAAGCCCTACTATAAAAGGAGAAGGCAGCGCTTGGCTGAACCGGTAATCTACGTCTTACACCAACCCCCGGGATTTTTTCTCAAACTCTTCCCCCAGGTAAAAAGTGTGGGGGTAAAAAACAACTACGAGTTCATGCGCCGCTTAATGCAGGCGAATGAATCCGGCATAAATAGCGTGAGCGACGCTTTTTTTGTGATCCTGAAAAGCATCTTTACCCCGGATTTGGGCGACCAGAGGAGAGCCGAAATGATCCAATTCCGCGCCGGAGGAACAGTTTATTTTATCAGCTACAACTTGACCGGAAAGGCATACTTCTTTGATTGCACCATACTGCCTGAGGAAGGGGACTTTTTCAAAGTTTACATAAAAGATAATCTGAGGACTTTGGACCTGAATAAGGTATTCTCGATCATATCCACTGTATCCTCTGCGGATTGAATGCGTTTTGATAAGTAAAATCCTTGATTTTTATAACAAACTGTGCTAGAA
>JAQULD010000188.1 GCA_028719045.1 Candidatus Omnitrophota bacterium
ACCGATATCCGGTGGCAGGATGCCAGCGGTTCTTTTAAAAGCTTTACGGTAGAATTCTGATGCGATACGCTATTTTCTCCGATATCCATTCCAATCTGGAGGCCCTTAATGCCGTGCTCGATGCCTATAAAAAGGAAAGGGTAGATAAATATTTGTGTATAGGCGATCTGGTGGGTTATGGGGCAGATCCGAAAGAATGTATTAAAAGGGCCAAAGAAGTTGCCGATGTAATCTGCGCCGGCAACCATGATTGGGGAAGCGTGAATTTATTCCCGCTGGATTTTTTTAATAGTAACGCGCGTACAGCAGTATTATGGACAAGAAAGAATTTGGAAGGGCCCGGTAAGGTTTATCTTGAGTCTTTGAAGCTTGTTTTTGCTGACCAGGATCTGACTCTTGTGCACGGCACCCTGGATGACCCTCAGGAATTTAATTATATGACAGACGCTTATATCGCAGAAGAAACATTTAAATTAATGAGGACAAACGTCTGTTTTTTAGGGCATACGCATACTGCGGGAGTATTCGAAAAAGTTAAGGATGAAAATATATATTACCGCGAAGCCGTTAATTTCTATATAAATGACTATGGTAAATATATCGTAAACGTCGGCAGCGTCGGCCAGCCGCGCGACCGTAACCCGAGGCCTTCCTATTGTATTTTTGATACCGGCCAAAGAGTGGTCGAATTAAAAAGGGTGGATTACGATATTGAGACCGCAAGGAAAAAGATCCTGGGCGCGGGGCTTCCGGAATTCCTCGCGGACAGGCTGCTTACGGGGCGCTAGGCTATGTCTTTGGAGATAAAGAAAAAGATCGAGGACCTGCGGAGTAAAATCAGGCGGCACGATTACGCTTACTATGCCTTAAGCATGCCTTCGATCTCCGACAAGGAATACGACCTTCTTATCGATGAACTGAAAAGCCTTGAGGAAAAGTATCCGGTATATAAAAGCGATGATTCCCCCACGGTCAGGCTTACCGGGGGGGTCCTTTCCGGGTTTGCCGCGGTAAAACACAGGGAAAAGATGCTTTCCCTGGACAATACCTATTCTTTCGAAGAGTTAAAGAACTGGGAAGAACGGGTGCGTAAAGGCCTTGGCGCTTCCGAAAAGATAGAATACGTCGTCGAGCTTAAGATCGACGGGGTAAGCGCGAATATCACTTATGAAAAAGGCAAATTAACTAAAGGCGCTACCCGCGGTGACGGCCAGACAGGGGAGGATGTAACGCAGAATATTAAAACTATCCGTTCCATTCCTCTTGTGCTTATGGGAAAAGATATCCCGGAGCTTATCGAGGTCCGCGGAGAAGTATATTTGGACAAAAATGAGTTCATAGCGATTAACGAAGAAAGAGAAAAGAACGGGGACGCTCTTTTCGCCAATCCGCGCAACGCCGCGAGCGGTTCTTTAAAGATCCTGGATACTTCGGTCGTCTCCGGGCGCAGGCTCGATTTCTTCGCGCATTCCCTCGGCAGCTATAAAGGCATAAATATAGCCAGCCACTGGGAGTATTTCGGTAAATTGAAAGGATGGGGAGTGCGGGTTAATCCTGATTCCAAACTCTGTTTGAGCATCGAGGAAGTGCTGGATTACTGTAATCTCTGGCAGGAAAAAAGAGAAAAGCTGACTTACGATATAGACGGCATAGTAATAAAAGTAAACAGCCTCGTCCAGCAGAAAAGATTAGGCACCACTTTAAAGAGCCCCCGTTGGGCAGTGGCTTATAAGTATCCCGCGCGCCAGGCGACCACGGAAGTCATACGCATAAATATAAATGTCGGCAGGACCGGGGTGATCACTCCTACCGCCGAATTGAAGGCCGTGGAATGCGCGGGGGTGGTCATAAAACATGCCACGCTGCATAACTTTGACGAGATCAAACGCCTTAATATAAGGGAAGGCGACCGGGTTTTGATAGAACGGGCGGGGGAAGTGATCCCGAAGGTAGTAAAGGTCGTCGAGTCAAGAGGGAAGAGGCCGTTCCTTATCCCGAAAACCTGCCCTGTCTGTTCGGGGAAAGTGGTAAAGGAAAAAGAAGAAGATGTCGCTTACCGCTGCATTAACCCTTCCTGTCCGGCTCAGCTGGAGAGAGGGCTCCTGCATTTTGCCAGCCGCCAGGCAATGGATATCGAGGGGATGGGGGAGTCTGTAGTCGCCCAATTAGTGCATTTGAAATTGGTGAAGGATTTCGCGGACATTTACAGGTTAAAAAAGGAAGACCTGCTGAAACTGGATTTATTCAAGGAAAAAAAAGCGGATAACCTTCTTTCCGGGATACAAAAAAGCAAGGCCATGCCTTTGTCGAGGTTAATCTACGCGCTTGGCATAAGGCACGTGGGAGAGAAAGCGGCATATGTTTTGGCCGGTAATTTTAAGACAATGAAGGCGTTTAAGGACGCCGGGAAAGAGGAACTGGAGTCCATTTACGAAATAGGCCCGGTAATAGCGGAATCGATCGCGGATTATTTTTCGCAAAGCCAGACTAAAGAATTGATCGCGGAGCTTTCGGCGGCG
>JAQULD010000189.1 GCA_028719045.1 Candidatus Omnitrophota bacterium
AAAAATGGCGCTGGATTGCGGGGCAAGCATTGTCAACGATGTATCCGGGTTAAGGAACCCCAAAATGGCAGAAGTTGTAAGCCGCTACAAGGCTGCGGTTGTGATTATGCATATGCTTAAAAACCCCCGCTCCATGCAGGATAACCCTAAATATGGTTCTGTAATTGACGATATCTGCGCGTACTTAAAATCAGCCGTAGAAAAGGCCGAATCCTGCGGCATAGATGAAAACAGCATTATCATTGACCCCGGCATTGGCTTCGGCAAGACGCTGGGGCATAACCTTGAAATACTAAAAAAGCTGGCGGAATTTAAATCCTTGGGCAAGCCTTTACTGGTGGGCACATCCCGGAAATCATTTATCGGCAGGATATTAAATACCGCGCCTGAAAAAAGGGTATTCGGCACAGTTGCCTCCTGCGTAAACGCGCGCATAAACGGAGCGGATATCTTCAGGGTCCACGATGTTAAGGCGGTAAAAGAAGCGTTGATGATAGCAGACAGGATAAAACGATGAATACGCCTATTGTATTGGTGTACTGGAAGATCATTCTGGAAATAGCGATACTCTGGTTTATAATTTACCAGATAATGCTTTTCTTTGAAGGCACCCGCGCAATACAGGTTGTGCGGGGCATAGCGATTGTCCTGGTATCATTTTTTGTGTTCCAGAGGCTGGGGCTTACGCGGCTGGACTGGCTGTTTAAGAATTTCTTTGCCACGTCCGTTATCGCGGTCCTGATTATATTCCACCCCGAGATAAGAAGCGGGCTGGCAAGGTTGGGGCAGAGGCATATTTTTACCGCGCAGCTGCGCGGGGAAGAATTGGATTATATGTTAAAGGAGATAAGCAGGGCGGCAGAGGCGCTTTCCCGCGAGAAAATAGGCGCATTGATTGCAGTAGAGAAAAGCGACCCTCTTAATGCCTTTGCGGAAAACGGCGTAATGATTGATTCAAAAGTCTCTTCGGAGCTGATTGAGGCGGTGTTTACTCCGAACAATCCTTTGCACGACGGAGGGATGATTATCCAAAACGGCAGGATTTTAAGCGCCGGCTGCTTTTTCCCTCTGGCGCAGAACCAGGATTTAAGCCGCATCTTCGGGACAAGGCACAGGGCGGCGTTAGGGTTAAGCGAAGACGTTGATGCTTTGATTATCGTTGTTTCCGAAGAAAGAAGCGACATTTCCTTAGTTTACCGCGGGAAGCTCTACAGGGATTTAAACCAGGAAGGGCTGTTCCTGAAGGCAAAAGAGATCTTTCAGCTTAAGGAATAAAATGATGAAAGAAAGAGTAACCCTCATAAGCAGGATTAAGCATTTGTTTTTGCACCATCCGTGGCTAAAGGCCATATCCCTTGCCCTAGCCATAATTTCATGGTTGTATATAAACTACGAAATGCTGTCCTCAAGGTAATTTCATGCGTTTAGGGGTAAATATAGACCACGTTGCTACCTTAAGAGAGGCGCGGGGAGGATTAGAGCCTGAGCCGGCATTTGCGGCGTTGCTTGCCGAAGATAGCGGCGCAGACAGCATTGTGGCGCATTTACGCGAAGACCGCAGGCATATTAACGATACTGACTTGCGCATCTTAAAGGAGATAACCCGCACAAAGCTGAATCTGGAGATGTCCGTTTCAAAGGAAATAGTGGATATTGCCTGCAGGGTCAAGCCCGGGCAGGCGACATTAGTGCCGGAAAAAAGGAAAGAGCTGACTACTGAAGGCGGGCTGGATATAATAAATAATTTTAGAAGAGTTAAGCTTACGGTAAGGAAGCTGGAAGGGGCAGGTATTGACGCCAGCCTTTTTATTGACCCGGATAAGGGCCAGATAAGCGCTTCCCGGGAAACGGGCGTTATGATGATTGAGCTGCATACCGGCCGCTATGCCAACGCCAAAAATAAAGAAGAAGAGGACAAGCATTTCAAGGAAATGAAGGCAGCGGCGCAATTTGCAAGGTCTTTAGGGTTAAATGTGTTTGCCGGGCACGGCTTGAATTATAATAACGCCTCCAGGATAGCCGGTATCGGCGAGATAGAAGAATTGAATATCGGCCACTCCATTATAGCCCGCGCAGTTTTTGTCGGATTGGGAAGGGCTGTGAAGGAAATGAAAGAATTGATCAGTTGAGATGATTCTGGGAACCGGGGTTGACATAACCGAAGTAAGCCGCCTTAAAAAGGCGGTGGAAAAATGGGGGGAGTCTTTTTTAAAGAGGGTTTTTACCGAGGAGGAGCTGGTAAACGCCAAAAGCCGCGGGAGCCTTTACCAGCATTTAGCCGGCAGGTTTGCCGCCAAAGAAGCCATATTTAAGGCCGCTGGAGATAAAACATTGAGCTGGAAAGATGTGCAGATTTCAAATAACACAGACGGCAAGCCCGTTTGTGAATTCTTGAACGGAAAAGGTAAAAAATTAAACGTGCAGGTATCGATTTCCCACGTAAAGACCTATGCGGTTGCCAGCGCGATTATTACGCCGAAAAGTTAATTCAAATAAAAGCGATTTTGGTC